>JBKPQA010000271.1:0-3681 GCA_046733835.1 Actinomycetota bacterium | reverse complement strand
GACCCTCGACGCGGGTCCTCCGAGGTGCACGTCGACCCATTCGAGCGCCTCTCGCAGGATCCGCGGGCCGCCGCGTGTCAAGACGTCCGCATGAGTCCACGGCCCGACGGTGAGGGTGGCGTCCACCCCACGCTCGTGAAGCCGTTGGAACTGCTCGATGGTCTGCCGGACGAAGAGGTCCTGCCACCCGGAGATGAAGTGCACAGGAACGTCGACCCGGTCCAGGGCCGCGGTCAGGTCCCGGCGGCGCCAGTAGGGGTCCGCGGCGTCCGTGCGGGCGGCCCACTGGCGGTACCAGTCGGACCCGGCGCCGACGTACTGCTCCTCGCCCTCCGTCACGGGTAGGCCGGCGTATGCGCGGGTGAGCCGGCGTCTCGTCCGTGGCCCTCCGACCAGCTCACCGATCAGGCTGGCGTGTTCCTGGCGGGCCAGGCTGTCACACCAGTCGAGGCTGTCGTTGAGGGTGAAAGCTCCGGTCCCGTGGACTACGCGGAAGAAGTCGTGGAAGCTCACGAACGACACGGCGGCGACCATTTCGCGGGGTGGCTCCATGAGCATCGACCACAGCGTGTAGCTGAGGTACGAGCCGCCCACGCCGACGAAACGCCCGTCGAACCACGGCTGCTCGCGCAACCACGAGACGGTGTCCGCGCCGTCCTCGATCTCGTTCTCTCCCGGGACGAACCGGCCCTCGGAGCCGAAGGTCCCGCGGCAGCTTTGCACGATGACGTGGTAGCCACGAGCAGCGAAGAGGCCGACCAGAATGTGCGGCACGATTCCGGCCCGCTGGTACGGACTGCGCAGCAGGACGGTTCCGTAGGCCGCGCCCTTGGGGGCGTAGTGGTCGGTCAGGAGGCGAACGCCGTCGCGCATGGGCACGGGAATGGACGACGTGACCGAGTACGGGACTCGCTGCCGGGGCAGCCGAAACCCCCACGTGGCAACGGCGTCGACGAGACGTTCCCTACGGCTGGCGGACCGGGTCGTGGAGCCCTGGGTCTCGGTCGTCGGCGCGGTTTTGCTCATCGGCGGAAGTGTGCCACGGAGGCTGATCGCACTGAGCGGGACAGCCTTCTATCCTGGTGACAGGAGGTGGTGGGCATGCAGGCGCAGGTCGGTGCGCGACTTCTCTTCCATGGCAAAAAGGTGGGCTCGGCTGACCACACTGCAGAGGTGATCGAGGTCAGGGGCGCCGATGGTGGTCCGCCCTACGTCGTCCGGTTCGACGACGGCCACGAGACCTTGATCTTTCCCGGCACTGACTGCCAGGTCCTCCACGGGGACGACCCGCGGGGGGCGACGAGCGCGTCCTGACCGGGCCCGCTACCCGTCCCGCCGAAGCCGCACGTCGAGGCTGACGTCACGCCCAGAGACGATGACCTCGCGCCGAGCCGCTGCATAACCGTCCGCGTGGACGGCGAGGACGTACCGACCCGGTCCGACGGTGCCGACGACGAACCCGCCGTCGTTGCCGGTGAGAGCCGCGATGTCGGGAGTGGACGCCGGGGCGCTCTGGATCATGACCCGGGCCAGTGCCACCGGTCCCTCCGGGCCGCTCACGATTCCGGAGATGACCGGCCGCGTACCGGCGTCCACGTCCCTCGCTCTCGTCAGGCCTTCCAGGCCACCATTTTTGGTCAGGCCTTCCAGGCCACCATGTTGTTGTACACCGGCGTCACGATGCGGGTTCCCGAGTTGGTCGTCGCGCCGCCGTATGCGTGGACGGCGAAGGCGTAACGCTTGCCGTCGACGATCCGGTAGACCGCGCTGCCGCTCTGACCGCCGAAGGTGTCGATGTCGTAGTACACCTTCCGGGCGGCAACCGAGGCGATGCGGCGGGCGGCGTACCACTGGGTGCCGTCAGGCTTGTCGCCCGGATAGCCGGAGATGTTGCCGACCGACGACGTCAGAGTCGCGTCGTTGTAGACGCCGAAACCTAGCCAGCCCGTGGTCGCCCCGAGGTCGGTGTCGAGGATGATCGCGCCGTAGTCGTGCTCTTCGTCCCCGTTGTCGGCCCAGCCCTTGACGGTGCGCAGGTTGCTGGTCGCCACCGAACCGTAGGCCAACGTCGTGCCGTTGCGGCCGGGCATGACCTTGATCGAGCGGACGAAGCCGTCCCGGCCGTCCACTCCGCTGTTCTTGATGTACACGACGTGCCCGGCGGTCATCAAAGTGTGCGGGCCGATGAACCAGCCGGTGCCGATCCACAATGACCCGTCACGGGCGGTGATCAGAAGGGAGGCGTGGGCGCGCCACGGGTAGACGTTGGTTGCCGTGATCTGGACCCGGTCGTCCGGGCCGTGGACCGTCTCCAGGACGGACCGGGGGACGTCACGGGCGGCGGTCCCGAAGGATGCCTCGGCGATGTCGGGGAGGTCGAGGTCGGCAGACAGCTGCTCGGTAACCGCTCGGGTGGCGGTCTTCGGAAGGCTGAAGCCCTGGACCTTCTCGATTCCCGACGCCAATCCGGCGGCCGCCTTGCCCTTGCCGGGCGATGCGTCCTGTTGCGCGACCCGTGCAGCCCGTTCGCCGGCACCCTCCGTCCGGCTCGAGATAGGGGTATCCAAGCCGGTGCCGACCTTGGTACTGGCCATGTATGTGTCTCCTGACAGGCAGTGCCGTCCCGTCCTGGGACCGCGTGATACTGCGTGGAGACGGGACGCCCGCACGGTGATACCGGCACTGTGTGCTTGGGCGGGTGATTGCGAGGTGGTCGGCCAGTCGTCAGGATGCGGGACATGGCCGCGCGGGTTCGGTTGACGGCGTTCGACGCAGGACCGTTCAGCATCGACCGGAGCACGCTCATGGTGGGGTTGTCCGGTGCGGTGACGGTGCCCTCAACGGTGGTCGTTCTCGAGCATGAACGGCACGGGGTTGTTCTATTCGACACCGGCGTCAACCACCGGGTTGCCGACCCCGAGCTGGCTGCCCAGCAGTGGGGGCCCGGCCTCCGCGAGCAGTACGGCGCCATCCCCTTCACCCGGGAGGACGCGGTCGACGCTCAGCTGGAGCGGCTCGGCTACCGGTGCGCCGACGTGACCCACGTCGTCTACTCCCACCTCCACATCGACCACGCCGGAGGCATGGAGCACTTCCCGGATGCGGTCCATGTCGCGCAGCACGACGAGCTGAGCCACGCCTGGTGGCCGGACCGCTGGACGGCGCTCGGGTACGCGTTGGCCGACTACCTGCCCGGGCGCGGCTTCGAGTACCTGGAGCTGAACGGCGACGCCGACCTCTTCGAGGACGGCTCCCTGCGGGTCGTGCGGCTCGTTGGGCACACGCCGGGCAGCCAGGGACTGCTGGTTGATCTTCCGCATCGCGGCCGGGTGGCCTTCGTAGGAGATGCCGCACACATCCGTGAGCAGGTGACGGCGAACGTCCCACAGTTCAGCGACTGGAACGTCGAGGCGAAACTACTGTCGTACCAACGGTTGCGCGCGTGGAAGCGTGCTGGGATCGACACGTTCCTGTCGCACGACGTGGACGACTTCGCGGCTCTGCCGACCGGCGGAACCTACTGGGAGTGAGCCGGGAACCGGCGCAGTCGCATACTCACGCCAGACCGAGATAGTGCTCTAAACCAAAGGTTAGTCCTGGGTGGTCGGCCACGTTGCGAACCCCCACCAGTACGCCCGGCATGAACGAGTCGCGGTCGAAGGAGTCGTGCCGAATGGTGAG
>JBKPQA010000270.1:0-4263 GCA_046733835.1 Actinomycetota bacterium | reverse complement strand
GATTGGGGACTGAGACTGAACGTGCTCGTCCCGGCCGAGATCGTCGAGGAGGTGGACGCCTACCTGAACGCGGCCCTTCCTCAGAGCTACGCCGGCTGGCCGACCCGCTTCGCTACGACATGGCAGCCAGAGGCCCGCTCTCAGGTGCAGGTTGACTCCGTCCGGACATTCGCCATTTCGCGGCTCGGCGTCGACCCGCGCGACGGACTGGATCCCGTCACCTGGCTGGGGTTGACCGGGCAGAGCATTCTCGAGGTGTCCGCTGGCGCGGTGTTTCACGACTCGGCGGGGCAACTCGGGGTGTTGCGAGAGGCGCTGCGGTGGTACCCGGACGACATCTGGCGGTACGTGCTCGCTGCGGACTGGTCCCGGCTCGGGGAGCAGCTCCCGCTGGCTGGGCGAGCCGGGCACCAAGGTGACGAGGTGGGGTCGCGGGTCGTCATGGCCCGGCTCGTCCTTACCGCGATGCACCTCGGCTTCCTGCTCGAACGAACCTGGCCGCCGTACGCGAAATGGATTGGAACCGCGTACCGGCGCCTCTCGATGGCCGACTCGACGACCGGGCCTTTGTCCGCCGCCCTGGACGCCCCGGACTGGCGCGCCCGTGAGGACCACCTGACCGAGGCTCTGGACATCTTCCTCGTCAGCCAAACCGCGCTTGGACTCTCGACGCCCACGGCGGCGACGGAGCCGTTCTGGGGGCGTCCCTTCCGGGCGGTGGCTGCACAGATCTCTACACTCCTCGTCGCCGGCGTCACTCACCCCCGAGTGAAGGATCTGCCGCCTGGTGTGGGCGCGGTCGAGCAGTGGACCGACTCCGCCGCCGTCCTCCGGTCCCCGCACCGACGTCTGGCCGTCGCAGCCGCCGCTCTGGCTGGCGGCGACGGTCAGCTGCGCAGCACCGAGGCGTAGTCGCGCAACCGGGCGTCCGGCAGGAAGGCCTGGGTGAGGGCGACAGCAATACGGGGGAGTGCGGCCTCGTCGGGGAAGACCATGTACATCGGCTCGTAGCGCGGCTTGAACTTGGTCTTGAACTGGTGCAGGGAGCGGAATCCGTAGACCGGCTCCAGCATCTCGCCCAGCTGGTTGAGGACGGCGTCGACGCCGCCGAGACCGTCGTCGTCCTCCTCGGAGCGGGCGAGCGGCGCGCCGGAGAGGGACACCGTCAGCGCCCCTTGCTCCTTGAAGGCCAGGCAGGCCGACGCGATCATGAACTCCATCACCGGCCGAAAGCCGTCGGGCAACCGGCGCATGACGTCGAGGGTCCATCCGTGGACTTCACCACCCGGCCCGTAGACCGGAAGCCACGACGTGATCCCTTGCAGAATGCCGTGCGCGTCCACGGCCAGTCCGACGCGGACCTCCGGATCAAGGGCCTCGTCGATGCCGCCTAGCGTGAAACCCATCTCCGGGAGGCCCTTGTCGGAAACCCACTGGTCGGAGATACCCCGCGCCTGCTGCACCATGGCGAACGACTCGTCAGCCAGCCGCACCATCCGGAACTGGACGTTCGACTTCGCGGCTCGGTTCAGCGCGGTGCGGACGTCCTGCCAGGCCTTGCCCTTGAACTGCAGGTTGGGCAGGTCGATGACGGTGTCCTCGGCGACCTGCACGTGCCGCCAGGCCAGAGCGTTGGTCTGCGGGATCACCGCCCTCGTCGAGGAGAACATGCACGGCACCCAGCCGTGGGTCTCGCAGTCACGAGCGAACTCGGCGATGGAGGTCGCCACCGACTCCGGAGCACCCACCGGGTCGCCCAGGGCAATCGCTGTGCCGCTCTTGACCTGGTAGGCGATCGCCGCCTTGCCATCCGCCGTGATGAAGTGAGCGTTGTCCGGCCAGGTGGCCATCCAGGACAGGTTGCCGCCACCGTAGGTGTGCAGCAGCTCGAGGGCGCGGTCCCGGTTGACCGCGGCGGCCGGCTTGCGGGTCCGGACGAACAGCACCAGCAGCACGCTGAAGAAGACGACGATCGGGATGAGGGAGAGGCTCACCAGGAAAGCGCTCGCGGTGCGAGAGGTCGGCACGAAGGCCCCGCTCGTGGCGAAGAACAGCCGGGCGACGAGCTCGCGAGCCTGCATCAATAGGTCGGGCTGCGGCCGAAAGTCCTCGATGACGACGAAGCCCAGCACGACGTAGGCGACAAAGCCGACGCCGATCAGCGCAACGTCGCGGATCATCCGGGTCGACGACGCCGGGATGATTTTGGCCGTGTACGCCCGTCGCGTGCGGAGCAGCAGCACCAGCAGCGGCAGGAAGACCACCGCTGCGGCGACGCCGCGAGCGGGGGGTCGCAGGGCCGTCGCCGTGAGGACGCCGGTGATCGACAGCGCCGTGGCCGCGCTCCAGGCCAGGCGGCTGCCGCGGTGCAGGCCGGCCGCCACCAGCAGCTCGGCGATGATGAAGAGGATGATCAGGGGCCGACCGACCACGGCCTGCTCGGGACCGAGTGGTCCGTCTTCGGGAAACGCCATCGCGAGGACCTGAGCGAAGGCGATCAGGACGAGCATCACCGTCGCGATCACCCGGGTCTCGTGGCGAGTCAGCTTGCCGTCGCCCGCGAAGAGGGTCCGCGACCGCCGCCAGCCGATGGCCAGGCCCACAAAGGCGGAGATGACGTGCTCGATGTCCCAGACCAGGCCGACCCAGACGAAGCTGACGATGCTGTAACCGAAGACCGCGACGATGACCCGCCCTCGCCACGGCGCCCGCAGCGTCATCCCTGCGACCACCAGCGCGCAGATGGCCCCGGACGAGAAACCCACGTCAAGCGCTCGCGCGGTCTCGACCGCCCAGGGGTAGTCAGTTCCCCGCAAGAGTGCAAGCAAAGCCGCCGTTCCGAACACGCCGGCTAGCTGGCCCACGACCGTCGCGATGACCGTCAACCGGGTTCCCAGCCGCCATTCCGCGAACCCGGTCATCACCGCATATCCGCCGAGCACCGGAATGTACTGCCCGGGTATGCGTGCGAAGAAGGCGCCGGAGACGGGCGTCCACCAGCGGCCCTCCTCGAAGGCGGGCAGGCCGTACGCGACGTTCGGCCACCATCCGGACTCGCTGATCGGCCGCCAGAAGGACTGGCTGACGAAGCCGACCACGATCATCACGAGGACGACCGACGCGGTGTAGGGAATGCGCTTGAGGATGTCGAGGAGGGGCTGCAGCGACTGCCAGAAGGACGTCGCCTCGACCTCGCTGCTTCCGCGCGTACTCAGCTGGGACACGCCACCTCCTCGAACGGCGACCCGGCTCTGACGACCTCACCACAGTATCCGAGCAGCCGTGGGTGGCTGGCTAGGCTGACGGAACCATGACGATGTCCGCCGCGCCGTCCACGAACACCCCGTCGTCCCGGCCGGTCCGGCTGAGGGTGGCCCCGTCGCCGACCGGCGACCCGCACGTCGGCACCGCCTACATGGCCATGTTCGACCTCGCGTATGCGCGTCAGCAGGGCGGCCGGTTCGTCCTGCGGATCGAGGACACCGACCGGGCTCGCTTCTCGCCCTCCAGCGAGCGCCACCTTTTCGACACGTTGCACTGGCTCGGCCTGACCTGGGACGAGGGCCCCGACGTCGGCGGCCCGCACGCGCCTTACCACCAGTCAGAGCGACTCGCCATCTATCGTCCGTATGCGGACCAGCTGCTGGCCGACGGCAACGCCTACCTCTGCTGGTGCTCACCCGAGCGGCTCGCCGAGATGAGGGAGGAGCAGCAGCGCGCCAAGCAACCGACCGGGTACGACCGCCTGTGCCTCGGGTTGACCCTTGAGGAACGCGGGCGGATGCCAGGCTTCTCACCGAATCCGGTGGTCCGAATGCGGATTCCCGGCGACGTCGAGCTGGAGTTCGACGACCTCATCATGGGCCGCACTCGCGCCCCTCGCCCCGACGACCAGGTCATCCTCAAGGCGGACGGGTTCCCCACGTATCACCTGGCTGTCGTCGTGGACGACCATGAGATGGGCATCACCCACGTCGTGCGCGGGCAGGAGTGGATCTCCTCGACGCCCAAGCACCTGCTGCTCTATCGATGGCTCGGGTGGGAGCCGCCGCGGTTCGCCCACATGCCGCTCCTGCGCGACGAGAACAAGGCCAAGATCTCGAAGCGGAAGAACCCGTGGGCGCGGCTCACGTGGTTCCGCGAGGAGGGCTACCTGCCCGAGGCCTTGGTGAACTTCCTTGCTTTGCAAGGCTATCCGCCGATCATCGAGTCCGACGGCTCCGAGCGCGAGGTCTTCTCCTTCGCCGAGTTCACGGAGCGGTT
>JBKPQA010000269.1:0-9473 GCA_046733835.1 Actinomycetota bacterium | reverse complement strand
CTTCTGCTCCTCCAGGTACACGTCGATGAGGGCAGAGAATGAGCCGTCCTGGATGCGAAACTGCGGAGTTGCCACCAATCCCATCCATCGCAAGGCCTCTCGAAGCCGGGTCTCTCCAGGCGACTCTGCCCGCCCGTCCGCCAGGTTGACCACGTGTCGGCAAGGCGCGGACCCCGGTCCGACAAACTGGTGCGCGGCTGTCGCAAGCTCGTCCAGAGTCACCTGTCGTCGGTGCAGTGCGGCGTCGGCCGCGATGAGCGCAGCCATCTGTCCGTTCTCCCGGCCGGCCCCCATGACCGCCGATGCCACGTCCATCACGCCGTCGACGACCTGGAGGCCAAGGGTTCGCTGATGGACCGTCAGGCCTGGACGTCGGCGGAACTGCCCGGAGTCGACGCGGGTGACGTGGACCTGTCGCAGGTCGGCGGCGAAGACCGGAAGGCCGCGCAGCACCAACGCGGAGTGATGGCTGGCGACGACCTGATGCTCATAGGCCCGGACGATGGCCCGCGCACGGAGAGCGTGGATACGTCGCCGTCTGTCCCATGAGGAGCCGATGTCGCGAGTCAGCGCGTCCGAGAGGACATACCACCCACGGTCGAGCCGCACGATGTGGCCAGCGCGCACCAGAGCTCGCAGATCGCTGGCCGTCAACCCGGCTGACACGGCCAGGAGTGTGCTGAACAGGCCGTGCTCATCGGCAAGCGCCTTCCATCCGTCCATCCGCCTAGGCTCCGGCACGTCCTGCGGCTGGTCCATCGCCCGTGCAGGACCTGTGGAAATGGGAGGAATAGTCCAAGGCATGTGGACAGCGACCCGCCGCTGCCTTGTGGTCTCGCATGTGGCGCTCTTGTGGTCGCGAAGGTGACGCTGTCCTCCGGCTGCAACCCGACCACACGGTGAGCACGCCGATCACAACGGCGCGCAGCCGCCTAGAGCCGGGGCTGGGGGCCCGCGTCGGGCTGCGGCGTCCGCATTGTGAGATTTCCAGGGTGCCCGGATAGATTTGGCCTCGCACGGCTCAGCGGCGAGCGCGGGCATACCTAGGCCGCTCTCGCATCGAGTTGCCGTGGCTCCGACCGGCGACCCCGGACGGTGCCGCGGCCCGGAAAACACGGGCAACGGCCGACCACGCGACCGTCCCCCCAAAAGGAGCACCCCGTGAGCGACCCTGCGACGGTCACAGCGGACCGACCCGCGGACACCACTGCGCACCTCACCGCCCCCACGCCCGCCGTGGGCGACGGCGGCCCGGACATGGTCCAGCTGCTCACCCCCGAAGGCCAACGCGTCACCAACGCCGCGGCGGCCGACTACGCCCAGTACGTCGAGGACCTCAGCGACGACGAGCTCCGTGGCTTCTATCGCGACCTCCTCCTCATCCGCCGAGTCGACACCGAGGCCACCGCCCTCCAGCGCCAGGGCGAGCTCGGCATCTGGGCCTCGCTGCTCGGGCAGGAAGCCGCCCAGGTCGGCTCCGGCCGAGCCCTCAAGCGCCAGGACTACGCCTTCCCCACCTACCGCGAGCACGGTGTCGCCTGGTGCCGCGGCGTGGACCCGCTCAACCTGCTGGGCCTCTTCCGCGGCGTCAACCACGGCGGATGGGACCCCAACGAGAAGAACTTCCACCTCTACACGATCGTCATCGGCGCACAGACGCTCCACGCGACGGGGTATGCGATGGGCGTCCAGCGCGACGGGGCCGTCGGCACTGGGGATCCCGACCGGGACAGCGCGGTCATCGCCTACTTCGGCGATGGCGCCACGTCGCAGGGCGACGTCAGCGAGTCCTTCGTCTTCGCCGCGGTCAACAATGCGCCGATCGTCTTCTTCTGCCAGAACAACCAGTGGGCGATCTCCGAACCCAACGACCGGCAGACCCGCATCCCTCTCTACCAGCGGGCCCGCGGGTTCGGCTTCCCGGGTGTACGGGTCGACGGCAACGACGTGCTCGCCGTGTATGCGGTGACGAAGCACGCGCTCGAGGAGGCCCGGTCGGGTCAGGGCCCGTTCCTCGTCGAGGCGTGGACCTATCGGATGGGCGCCCACACGACGTCGGACGACCCCACCAAGTACCGGGTCTCCGCCGAGGTCGAGGTCTGGAAGCTGCGCGACCCGATCGAGCGGCTCAAGGCGTACCTCGCCCACGAGGGCAAAGCGGACAGCGAGTTCTTCGACGAGGTGGACCGCGCAGCCGACGAGCTTGCCGCCCACGTCCGCGAGGGCTGCCTGACCATGCCTGACCCGACGCCGGAGTCGATGTTCGACCACATCTACGTCGAGGACCATCCCCTCGTCGACGCCGAACGTGAACAGTTCGCCGTCTACCAGGCCAGCTTCGCCGGCGAGGAGGTGCCGGCATGACCTCGTTGACCATCGCCAAGGCGCTGACGGCGGGCCTTCGCAAGGCCATGGAGAACGACCCGAAGGTCGTCCTCATGGGCGAGGACATCGGCAAGCTCGGCGGCGTCTTCCGCGTCACCGAGGGCCTGCAGAAGGACTTCGGCGAGGAGCGGGTCATCGACACCCCGCTCGCCGAGGCCGGCATCGTCGGCA
Organism: Actinomycetota bacterium; assembly: GCA_046733835.1. Classification (GTDB taxonomy): domain Bacteria; phylum Actinomycetota; class Actinomycetes; order Actinomycetales; family Dermatophilaceae; genus Lapillicoccus. The sequence goes on along the minus strand of JBKPQA010000269.1, from coordinate 6,917 downwards.
CCGCCATCGGACTGGCTCTGCGCGGCTACCGGCCTGTCGTGGAGATCCAGTTCGACGGCTTCGTCTACCCGGCGTTCGACCACATCGTCAGCCAGGTCGCCAAGATGCGCGCCCGCTCGCTCGGCTACGTCACGCTGCCGATGGTCATCCGCATACCGGTGGGCGGTGGCATCGGCGCCGTCGAACACCACAGCGAGTCCAACGAGGCCTACTTCGCTCACACCGCCGGTCTGCGCGTGGTCACGGTGAGCAACCCGCAGGACGCGTACTGGGGCGTCCAGCAAGCCATCGAGACCGACGATCCGGTCATCTTCTACGAGCCGAAACGGCGCTATTGGGACAAGGGCGAGGTCGACGAATCGAGCGCAACGAGAGGGCTGTTCGAGGCGGCCATCCTCAAGGAGGGCACAGACTGCACCCTCGTCGCATACGGACCAATGGTGAAGACCTGCCTCCAGGCGGCCCAGGCGGCCGACGACGAGGGCAAGAGCCTTGAGGTGGTGGACCTGCGCTCGATCAGCCCGCTCGACCTCGACACCCTTGTCGCGTCCGTGGAAAAGACCGGCCGCATGGTCGTCGTCCACGAGGCCTCGACCAACGTCGGGCTCGGCGCCGAGATCGCTGCGGCGGTGACGCAGCGCGCGTTCTACTCTCTGGAGGCGCCGGTCATGCGGGTCGGCGGCTACAACCTGCCGTACCCACCGAGCCGCCTCGAAGAGGAGTTCCTCCCCGACCTCGATCGCGTCCTGGACACGGTCGACCGCGCCCTCGCCTTCTGACAGGAGTTCGAATTCGTATGCCGGTCAAGCAGTTCCGCCTCCCTGACCCCGGCGAGGGCCTCACCGAGGCCGAGATCGTCACCTGGCGGGTCGCCAAGGGAGACACCGTCAAGGTCAACGACATCATCGTCGAGGTCGAGACCGCGAAGTCGCTGGTCGAGCTGCCGGTTCCCTTCGCCGGCACGGTGACCGAGCTGCTCGTCAACGAGGGTGAGACGGTCGAGGTCGGCACACCGATCATCTCGGTCGAGACGGCAACGTCTGTCGGGCCTGACGGCCCGACGCTGGCCGGCGCGCCGACGACCGTCGAGGATGCACCCGACCAGGGGGCGGTCGAGCCGGGCATCGAGGGCTCGCCGGCCCCGAAGGTCGACCCAACGGTGGCTCGCCCGGCCGACGGCGAGTCGATCGAGGAGGGCAAGATCGGCGGAACGACGTCCACTGGTCGCACTGCCGTCCTCGTCGGCTACGGCGTCAAGCAGACCGAGGCCAAGCGGCGCCCCCGCAAGGCCGCGGCAACGGACGAAGAGCAGCCGGCGATTAGGCGTGCCCGCTCCGCTCACCACCACGAGGACCACCACCCGCATCACAACCCCGACGAGTTCGTCCCCGCTGCCACTGCGGCCGTCGGGGACCGTACCGAGCGCGCCCCGCGCTCCGCCGAGCCCGTGATCGGTCGTGCGCCAGGAGCCGGTCGGGTGCTCGCCAAGCCACCGGTTCGCAAGTTGGCCAAGGACCTGGGCGTCGATCTGGACCAGGTCGTCGCGTCCGGCGTCGGCGGGATCATCACCCGGTCCGACGTGGAGGCATACGCCTCGGGTGCTCCCACCAACGGCGCGGTGGCCGCTCCGGCCGGACGCCCAGCTGCCGGCGGCGTCGAAGAGCGGATCCCCGTCAAGGGGGTCCGCAAGATGACGGCCCAGGCGATGGTCCAGTCGGCGTTCACCGCGCCGCACGTCACCGAATGGGTCACTGTGGACGTCACGAAGACCATGGAGCTCGTCGAGAACCTCAAGCGGGACAAAGAGTTTCGCGACGTCAAGGTGACGCCGCTCCTTGTCCTGGGCAAGGCCATGTGCCTCGCCATCGCGCGCAATTCAGGCATCAACGCCACCTGGGACGAGGACGCGCAGGAGATCGTCGTCAAGCGGTACGTCAACCTCGGCATCGCTGCCGCCACGCCGCGCGGGCTCATCGTCCCGAACATCAAGGACGCTCATGCCATGACGATGCGGCAGCTGGCCGACGCCATCGGCGCACTGACGGCGACCGCGCGCGAAGGGCGTACTCAGCCCGCGGACATGAGCGGCGGCACCATCACCATCACCAACGTCGGCGTCTTCGGCGTCGACAGCGGTACGCCGATCATCAACCCCGGCGAGAGCGCGATCGTATGCTTCGGCGCAATCCGCAAGCAGCCGTGGGTCGTCACCGACACGGCCGGAAACGAGGAGCTCGCCATCCGGCACGTCACCCAGCTGGCGGTCTCCTTCGACCACCGGCTCATCGACGGCGAGCTCGGAAGCCGGTTCCTCGCGGACCTCGCGGCGATCCTCGAGGATCCGGCCCGGGGCTTGGTGTGGGGCTGAGCCTCGAGCTTCAGCTCTCAACAGATCCTGTTATCAGGGCGCAGACAGTCGACGGTGTGGCGGGTACCCCCGAGGTGCGCGGGCGAGGGCATGTCGCGCGGTGAGTGAGGTAGGGGACCGGCTGCGCGTCAGGGGCGGACCAGCCGGCGTAACGCGACCTGGGCCAGCGGCGCATATAGGAGGACGACCAAGGCGGGACCGTCGATCTCCAGGGTGGTTTGGCTGCCCTCGGCAACCGGCAGCACGGCGTGGTGCAAGGTCAGCGTCACCGGACCGGATCGCGCCCGCCAGGACCACGTCCGCCGGACCTCGTCGACGCTCAGCACGTGGAAGTCCGCCGTCACGCCGAACCACCCGTGGACCCGGCCGGTCAGCCCGGCGGCGAGTCGGTCCTGGGCGCACTCCACGTACCGGATCTGCGGTGACCACGACGGCCATGCCGAGGGCACCGCATACCGCTCCCAGGCCGCGTCCGGGTGCAAGGCACCCGTGGCCGAGATGCCGCGCCGCATCGCGATGTCCCCGACAGTGAAGGCGTCAGTACAGCTTCTCGCCCGGAGCCGCTCGGTGACGTCCCCGCTTCTGGCTCTTGGGGACCCTGAAGTCCTCTGCGATCGGAAGGCCGCCCGGGCCGGATCCGTTGTGCTTTCGGGGGTCGTAGCCCACGCCATTGCTCGAGTCCGCCCCCGGTCCCGCCGCCGCACCGACTCCGACCGGAGCCAGCTGGGCGTCCTGTGGACCGGCCGCCACGGCACCGTTTCCGGTCCGCTCGTTGTAGGCGGAGCCGCTGCGCAGCTCGACGTGCGGAAGGAACCAGGACACGATGAACGCCACCAGCAGGATGAACGTCCCGACGAAGAACACGGTGTCGACCGCTTGGGAGAAGCCCTCCAAGTATGGCGCGGCCAGCCGTGGGTCGATTCGCTGCAGGAACGACGAGTCGCTCAGCGCCTGGCTGAATGCCGCGGCGTTGCCACTGGCGGCCTGCTTGAGGCCGCTGATGAACTGAGCATTGGCGGCCGCATCACCGGTCGGTGCCTGCAGGGCGGCCAGGAAGTCCGGTGACTGGCGGGCCGACGCATACGCCGCCGGGATCGTGTCCGCTGCCCGTGAGAAGAGGATCGACAGGAATACGGCGGTGCCCAAGGTTCCGCCGATCTGTCGGGTGAACGTCGCGGACGACGTCGCCACTCCGATGTCGCGAGGGCTGACCGCGTTCTGCACGGCGAGGGTCAGCGGCTGGAAGTTGAAGCCCATGCCGATGCCGAAGAAGAACATGACGATCATTGCCTGCCACAGCGGCGTGTCCGCCTGGATGTAGTGGAACACGAACATCGCAACCGTGAGGATGCCTGCGCCGATGATCGGGTACTGCCGGTACCGGCCGGTGCGAGAGATCATCTGGCCCGACAGGATCGAGCCGAACATGATGCCCAGTGTGAACGGCAACAGCTGGAGACCCGCCTGGGTCGGGGTAGCGCCCTTGACGATCTGCAGGTAGAGCGGCAGGCCGGCGATCGCGCCGAACATGCCCATGCCGATGAAGACCGACGCGATGGACGCCACGGCTACGGTGCGAATCTTGAACAGCCGCAACGGAAGGAGCGCCTCCTCACCCATGGCACGCTCGATCACGAAGAATGCCACGACGCCGAGGAAGCCAATGCCGTAGCAGAGGAGAGCGCTGGACGACATCCACCCCCATTCCCGGCCCTGTTCGGCGACGATAAGCAGTGGGACCAGCCCGACTGTGAGCGTGACGGCGCCCCAGTAGTCGATCCGGTGGTCGAGCCGGGTGTGGTGCAGGTGCAGCGTCCGTGAGACGACGATGAGAGCCGCGATGGCGATCGGCACGTTGACGAGGAAGACCCAGCGCCAACCGGTGATGCCGAGGATCGTCTCCTGGCCGGCGAAGAAACCGCCGATAACGGGACCGAGCACGCTCGAGGTGCCGAAGACGGCCAGGAAGTAGCCCTGGTACTTCGCCCGCTCCCGCGGCGGCACGATGTCTCCGATGATCGCGAGGGCCAGCGCGAACAGGCCCCCGGCGCCCAGGCCCTGGATGGCCCGGTATGCGGCGAGCGTGCCGATCGACGTCGCCAGCGTGCAGAGCATCGAGCCGATCGTGAAGATCGAGATCGCGAAGATGAAGAACGGCTTGCGGCCGTAGATGTCGGATAGCTTGCCGTAGAGCGGCGTGACGATCGTCGAGGTGATGAGGTATGCCGTCGTCACCCACGCCTGGGCCGAGAGCCCCTGTAGGTCGTCGGCGATGGTCCGCATCGCCGACGCCACGATCGTCTGGTCGAGCGCGGCGAGGAACATGCCCATCATCAGGCCGATGAGGATCGTCACGATCTGCCGGTGCGTCAGCGGGCCCTCGAGATCGGGAGTCAGGCTGGAGGGCCGGACCTCGGCGGGCTCGGCAGTGGTATCAGCGCTCATGCGCGGTCTCCTCGCGGGGTGATCTCAGAAGAGGTGGTCTCGGAAGGGGACGAAGTCTGGTGGGCGGCACTGCCCGTCGGGGTGGAAGTGGCGAGGCGCGCCTTGAACGCCTCGAGGTCGTCACCGAACCGGGTGAGGTAGGCATCAAAGGCCCGGACGTCCTCGTCGGTCCAGGACGCGAGCAGCTGTCCGAACCACTGGCCGCGGCCGCGGACCAGCTTGTCGATCACCTCGCGGCCGGAGGGGCTCAGCGAGAGCAGCTGCGCCCGACCGTCGTCAGGGTCGCCGATCTTGTCGAGGAGCCCGTGGTGCACGAGGTGGGTCACCTGACGGCTCACCGTCGAGACGTCAGAGTGAATGCTCTCCGCCACCGCTGACACCCGCTGGGGCTCGCCGGACAGGCAGAAGAGCACCGGGTAGTGCGAGGGGTCGATGGCGGGGTGCTGTCGCGGTGCCTGGTGCTTCATCGCGCTCATGATCTTCATGACGCGCACCAAGGTGTTGGACAGGGCCTGAGCAGTCTCCGGCTGGACGGCCGGTTGCGGCTGGGGCGCCGGCTCCCGCTGGGCGGCCGTCTCCTGCGGGGCCGCCCCCGTGGTCCTCGTCTCCGTTGGCATCAGGTCACCTCCCGGTTACTTGCATGATTCACGCAACTATGCCACGGACGTTTGCATGCCGCAAACAAATGACAAAGGACAATGGGCGATGGCCGGCGTCCGTCAGTCCGCCCGACCGTCTCAGTGCGTCACGACCAGGTGCTCGAGCACCTCACTCGCCTCCTTGGGATCCCCGGAGACGCTGTACACGAGATCGGCGACCGTGCGCCGGCCGGCCGCACGGCGGGTCAGCGCGTCGGTGGACAGGATGATCGAGGTGGTCTCCGTGGGAGCGCTGGCCGTGTCGGCGTCGTGGGACTCCCCGGTGAACAGCTCCTCCCCCCAGGGACGGCGGTCCTCGTCCAGGACGACGCGCGCGCCGGCCCGGGCGACCACCGGGCCGGTGACGTCCACGATGACCGCGTGCCCGACCGGCACCTTCGCCTCGCGGGCGACAACACGAGGAAAAGCTCGGATGACGGCGGCGACAAAGATCGCGGCCGCAGGAGTGTCCAGGTCACCCGGCCGACCGACGGCGGTGCGAATGTCCTGCTCGTGCACCCAGATGTCGCTGGCCCGGAGCGTCAGCGCCTCGGCGGCGGTCGTCCGGCCGAACGGCCCCCGGACCACAGTTTCCTCGGTCAGCGCTGCGTCGCGCAGCTGTGACAGCCGGCTCTCGAGGATGTCCTCCAGTTCGCCGACGATGTCGGCACCTTCCCGAGACCGCCGCTCCTCGACAAAGAGCTCGACGAACTCGCCCTGTTCGTTCTTCACGTAGGGCAGCTCCGGCAGATCGATCCGCGGTGGCGTCGCGCCGTCCAGCCAACCCTCGATGCCGGCGATGTGGCTGAACTGGTCCTTCACCGTCCACCCCGGGCACTCGGTCTCCTTGTCGAAATCGCGTGCCGAGAGCGTCTGACCCAGGTCGATCACTGCCCGAGTGGTCTGCTCGTATGCGCCGAGGAGACCGCCGAGATCGGTCGGCGGGGCAGGGTGCTGAGGCACCGGCTCACCCTACCCAGGGTGGCTCTTTACCCTGGTTCGGTGACCTCGTCCCGCACTCCGGAGAGCGCCTCCGGATCAGTCGTGCGCGGGCGCCGCGGTCCCGCCCTGCTGACCCTCGCCGTCAGTCTCGCCGCCTGCCTCGGCGCCGTCGCGGTCGGTGGGTCCGCGACGCCGGTCATCGAGGGACTTTTGGACGTAGGGCCGGTGGTGCGGTGGGGACTGCCGCTGGTCCGAGTGGTTCAGGACGGAGCCGGTGCGTTGACCATCGGGCTGCTCGTCGTGGGCGCGTTGTTCGCGCCGGGCCGCCGGACTCCTCCGGTCACCCTGCAGGCCGCCCGGTATGCCGTGACCTCCGGTGTCGTGTGGGTGGTGGCCACCCTCCTCGGCGTCGTCCTCGGCTTCTCGGAGGCGGCGGGGACGCCGGTGGGAGACCCCGAGTTCTGGAGTCAGTTCAGCCAGTACGTCTGGACCCTGGAGACGTTCCGGGTGGCCATCATCAGCGC
>JBKPQA010000268.1:0-2176 GCA_046733835.1 Actinomycetota bacterium | reverse complement strand
CGCACCCGGCACCCCTACTGATACTCATCGAGGCGCTGCTCCTCAGTGCCGAGGTGGCCGACGTCCAAGGCGAAGAGACGACTGCGGTGGAGGCGGCGACCAGGGCGGTTCAGCTCGCCGCCACCGAGGGGATCGTCCTGCCGTTCATCGCGACCACGCCCCGCGTGGGTAAGCTACTCCACCGTCATCCAGCGTTATCGGACCTCTGGCCGGCCCCAGTCGAGGACACCCAGGAGCGGTGGGCCCGGCAGCTGCCCACGAACGCCGCGAAGAAGGACCTGGCCGAACCCCTGACTGAGCGCGAGGAATCGATCCTGAAGTGGTTGACGACGACGATGACCATGGCGGAGATCGCCACCGAGCTTTACGTCTCCACGAATACGGTCAAGACCCACGTGGCCGCCATCTACCGAAAGCTGGAGGCCAGCAACCGCCGAGAGGCAATCGCTCGCGGCCGCCAGCTGCATCTCATCTGACCGGGGCTACAGAAACCATCGTGAAATCAGTGCGGTGGCCGGCCCGGTGTGGCCGCGGAGATCAGTTTCACCGGGGAAGGGGACTGGTACCCCGCGGAGCTCCAATCGCCCCAGAGCGCTTACAGCTGGCAGAACTGGTCCTTCCCCTGGGACGCCACCGACGTCGGGCGACACACCATCCGGGCTCGCGCGACTGACGCCGCGGGCAACGTGCAACCCGAGATCCCGCCGTGGAGCCGTCTCGGCTACGGAAACAACGCGATCGAGGTCCCATACGTCGACGTGTTTTTGACGCGTTCGCGGCATGGCCATTTAGGGCAAAGTGCTGCCTGTCCAACATCTCATCCCTGAGAGACGACGCGGCCGGGCGGCGGGCCGCTTGACGCTGATGTTCCGGTGCGTTGTCGACCGAACGGAACGCGTGGAGGTGTCGTGACCAGGCTGCTCCAGATCGGGCGCAGCTGCTTGCAGGGCCATTCGAGACGCCGAGTGCTTGGTGCTGCGCTCCTGGTCGTCATGCTTCCTGGCATCGCGGCGTGCGGTGCTCAACAGGAGCAACGGTCCGCGCAGAACCTCTGCGCCCGATATCAACAGCTCAGCGCACGCATGGACGCCCTCAGGTCTGTCGACGTCGGCACGACGAGCGCAGACGCGGTCCGCGCCCGCGCTGACGCGGCCTTGGAGAAGCTGGACCAGCTGCAGGCCGTGTCCGAGGGTCAGTACGACACGCTCATCTCCACCCTGCGAAGCGCCGTCAATGACATCAAGCAGTCGGCCGTCAACGCCGGCGATGCGTTCGCGGCCGCCCGCCAGGAGCGCCAGGACGCGGTCCAGCGGCTCGCGCAGAACCTCGGACCGCTGAAGCAGCGGCTCGACGAACAGTGCAGTCCGGCGGGTTAAGCCCCGGACCGGAGAAGGGAACCGACATGAGCGTGACCTTTGTACTCGAGGCCTTGGTGGTCCTCGGGGCCATCATCATGGGCACCCGGGCGGGTGGGGTCGCCGTCGGCCTCTGGGGTGGACTGGGCACCTTCGTTCTCGTCTTCATCTTCGGCGAGGCTCCGGGTGAGCCGCCGGGCGCCGCCCTTGCGATCATCCTGGGTGTCGTCACCGCCGCCTCGCTGATGCAGGCCGCAGGCGGGATCGACTGGATGGTGGCGATGGCCGCCCGGGTGATCGAGAGCCACCCGAGGCAGATCACCGTCATCGCACCCCTGACGGCTTTCGCCTTCTGTGTCGGCTCGGGGACCGGCAACATCATCTACCCGCTCCTCCCGGTCATCTACGACGTCTCGTACAAGAACCACATCCGGCCCGCGCGACCGTTGACCTTGACCGTCGTGCAGTCCGGGATGGCGCTCGCTGCGTCTCCGGTGTCAGCCGCGATGGCGGCGATGCTGACGTTGACGGAGGTGGCGCCCTACAACCTGGGACTCACTCAGATCCTCGCCATCACGCTCCCGGCCTGCATAGTCGGGATCGTCGTGACGGCGCTGATCGTCAACCGCATGTGGAAGGACCTCGATGAGGACCCGGAGGTGCAGGCGAGGATCGCCTCAGGAGTGCTGGCGCCTCCTGCGGCCCTCGGTGCTGCGGTCCCGGTCGGGTCGGGCAGCGCGACGCCGGCGATGGCCGGGGCGGGCGCAGGAACCTCGGACGCGCAGCCGTCGGCGGTACCCCAGTCGGGTACGGACATGGCC
>JBKPQA010000267.1:0-6125 GCA_046733835.1 Actinomycetota bacterium | reverse complement strand
GCCCGACTTGCTCGGCGAGGCGTACGCCGACGGCGACGGCACCGCATACCTCTCCACCTTCGGCATCCCGATCATGGTGTATGCGGCGCCAGGGCCCCTGCTCGGAGCCGTCCGCGAGCGGGCGGTCGGGCGCGGGCTGGGGACCGCGGTGTTCACGGACGAGATGTTCGCGACGGGCAACGACGTCGACAACCGGGCCGTAGTGGCGGCCGTGGCCGGGGCCGATCTCGTCCTCGCCGGCCTGGCGCTGGTCGGGCCGCGCAACGCCGTCGACAAGAGTGTCAAGGGCGCCGTGCTGCACCCTTAGGCACACTGGGTCGCGTGGCGCCCGAACCCGATCCCCCACGTCCCCTCTCGCAGCGGATCGCCGACACCCGCCGCCTGCTCGAGACGACCGTCGACGCCTGGGTCGCCACCGCCGACCCGGCGACCGGGCGGCCGTGGATGGTGCCGCTCTCCTACGCGTGGACCGGTTCGGTGATCGTCTTGGGGACAGGAGCGGACTCGCGGACGGTGCTGAACGTGGCGGCACAGCCGTGGGTTCGGTTGGGGATCGGCTTCGTTCGCGACGTGGTGCTCGTCCACGGGAAGGCATCGGTCGTGCCGATGGCCGACGTTGAGACAGCCGAGGCGGACCTCTTCGCCGAGCGTGCGGGGTTCGACCCGCGCGAGCTGAGCAGCCCGTACGCCTACGTGCACGTGACGCCGCGACGGATTCAAGCGTGGCGTGAGGAGAACGAGCTGGCCGAGCGGGACATCATGCGGGACGGCCGCTGGCTCTAGCGATGGCCTTCCGGTTGATGGACGCGGCCGAGTCCCGACGGCTGCAGGCGCTCGTGCTCACGTACCCAGAGGTGGGCGCGAGCACTGCTGCGACGCTCCCGGCCGGATATCACACCGTCCGACGGGTTCGGCCATTGCGCGCAGAGCAATTCGCCTCGACGGCTGACGATCTCCTCAACTGGCGCATCCACGAGCGAGCCGGGCTGTCCGTATGCGCCGCCGGTCCCGTCGCCCCGGATGCGGTGGTTCGACTCGGGTTCGGCGTCGGCCCAGTGCGCGTGCCGGCGATGTGCCGAGTCGTCGACGTGGTCAGCGAGCCTGACCGTGTCGGCTTCGCCTACGGCACGCTGCCCGGCCATCCGGTGTCCGGCGAGGAGGCCTTCTTCGTCCTCCGCACCGGCGACCAGTGCGAATTCCGGATCACCGCGTTCTCACGGCCGACGACTTTGCTGGCGAGGGCATCCGGCCCGGTCGGACGTGCCGTCCAGCGGCGAGTGACCGACCGCTATCTCGCTGCGGCCGACGGCTGAGCGACGCATTGCCTCACGTCAAGACCGCGGTCAGGCCGTCCACCAGACGCTCGACGTCGGACTGGTCCGAATACGGCGCCAGCCCGACGCGAACGCCTCCTTCGGCGCCAAGGCCCACGTGGTGGCTCGGCTCCCAGGCGTAGAAGCTGCCCGCCGGCGCGTTCACTCCCACCCCGGCCAGGGCCGCCCGAATCTCCTGCGACGGCACCCGCCCAGAGGTGAAGAGCAGGGTCGGCGTGCGCCGCGCCGCGTTGCTGTAGACGGTCACTCCGGGCAGCGCGCGGATCCGCGGTTCGAGCCACTCCAGCAAGCCGTCCTCGTATGCCTCGAGGGCGGAGAACGAGGACATCAGGCGGTCGCGACGGGTGGCCGCCGAATCCCCGGGAGCCAGGTCGGCGAGGAAGTCCACCGCCGCCGTCGTTCCCGCCAACAGCTCGTACGGAAGGGTCCCCAGCTCGAAGCGCTCGGGCACGACGTCGGTCGACGGCACCAGCTTCCAGGGCCGCATCGGCTCCAACGTCGCGGCGTGGGCGCCCAGGACGCCGAGGTGCGGCCCGAGGAACTTGTACGGCGAGCACACCCAGAAGTCGGCCCCGCTGGCTGGCACGTCGGTCAGCACGTGCGCCGTCGCGTGCACACCGTCGACGTAGAGCTGGGCGCCGACGCGGTGCGCGACCGATGCAAGAGCCGGCAGGTCCGGTCTGGTCCCGATCAGGTTCGACGCGGCGGTCACCGCGACCAGCCGGGTTCGCGGGCCGACGACCGCGGCGACATCGTCGACGCCGAGCTCCCCGGTCGTCGGGTCGAACAACGCCCACCGCACGGTGGCCCCGACCGACTCGGCCGCAAGGACCCACGGCCGGACGTTCGCGTCGTGGTCGAGACGGCTGACGACGACCTCGTCGCCGGGACCCCAACCGGCCGACAGGGTTCGCGCCACCATGAAGGTCAGCTCGGTGGCGGACCGCCCGAAGACGATTCCGCCGGGATCGAGGCCGAGCAGGTCCGCCATGGCCGCCCGGGCATCGAGGACGATCGACTCGGCCCGTCGTTCGGCCGCCGTCACTGTCCCGCGGTTCGCGACCGCGGACGTCAGGGCATCCGACACCGCGGCAGCCACGGTGTCCGGCGTCTGCGTGCCGCCCGGACCGTCGAAGTGCGCGGCTCCTTCCTTCAACGCCGGAAAATGGCTGCGCACGGCGGCGACGTCGTAACCGGTCACCCCGCCGATTCTGCCGCTCAGCGTGTCCTTTGGTCGGGGTCCCCGCGAAGTATCGGAGCGGAGCGGAGAACTTCGTGGGGTGACTCAGCCGTCGGCGGCCTTCTCGATGTCCGCGAGGACGATCTTGCCCATCTTCATCATGGCTTGCATCGCCCGGTTGGCCCGCTCCGAGTCAGGATCACCGATCAGCTCGAGCAGCCGGGTCGGCGCCACCTGCCAGGACAACCCGAACTTGTCCTTCAGCCAGCCGCAGGGACCGGGTTCGCCGCCCTCGGTCAAGGCGTTCCAGTAGTAATCGATCTCGTCCTGGTCGGCGCACTCGATGTAGAACGAGATCGCCTCTGAGAACGTGTACTCCGGTCCACCGTTGAGGGCGACGTACTTCTGGCCGTTCAGCTCGAAGTCGACGGTCATCACCGCCCCTTCACGGCCAGGGGTGTTGGGTCCGTAGTGGGTCGTCCGGAGGATCCGGGAGTTGGGGAAGACCGAGCAGTAGAACTTCGCCGCGTCCTCACCCTGGGTGTCGAACCAAAGGCATGGCGTTGTGGTCATGCGGGGTGAGACTCGACGCATACCCGCGAGTCATCGGGTCAGGACCATTCGTTGTCCGCGACGAACTCCTCGGGGTCCTTGTCGACGGGCTTCACGCCGGTCGCCCAGTGCTCGGCCTCGAACCGCAGGAACTGCACCGCAATCTCATGCCGGAGCGCGAGGTCGGTCTGTTGGCGGAAGTCGGTGAGGTCTTGCCGCTCCTCCTCGGCCATGTGGTCGCTGTTGGCCAGGTTGGCGTCGGTGACCGCCTTCCACCACTCCTGGCTCCCGGCCGTCGACCCGCGCACCGCGCGGATCGCGTCGCGGATCTCGTTGTGGTCCTTGATGGCGTCCTCCACCTCCTCCTCCACGGAGTCGGCGTCACCGGCGCCCTTGCCGAGCTTGACGAGCTCGGGGTAGAAGAACCGCTCCTCGGCCTCCGCGTGGACCTCGAGCAGGATCTCGAGGCGCTTCCAGAGCGCGTCCAGGCCGTCGTTGTCGTCGCGCGGCCATTCCTCGAGCATCGTGAACATCCGCCGCTGCTCGCCGTGCTGGTGGAGGATGACCTCGGTGATGTCCATGCGGCGAGTATGCCGGTGCGTTCCAGTGCGGCGGCAAAGGGCACGGCGCAACAAGTGACATCACCGTTACTACTCGTGGGGTAGATGTCCGGAACGGCAGCAACGACTACACGGGCAGTCAGTTGTTGCGGCGACGCACCACGAGGTGACGTCGGGAGCTCCCAGCGTGCGCCCTCAGCGCGTCGGGCTGAACGGCTCCAGCTCGGCCGGCACCCGCCCGCTGACGATCTGGTCGGCCAGCAGGCGACCAGTTGCCGGTCCCAGGGTGATCCCCCACATGCCGTGGCCACCCGCCGCATACACACGCGGCGAACGGGTCGCGCCGATGAGCGGCAGGCCGTCCGTCGTGCAAGGCCGCGAGCCGACCCACTCGTCCTCCCGGGCGTCCAGGTCGGCACCGCGGAGGAACGGCCGCGCAGCGGCAGCGATGGCCTGAACTCGGCGCTGGTCAAGACGTGCCTCGGGCGAGCGGAACTCCATCATCCCCGCGACCCGGAGCCGGTCACCGAGCGGCGTGCAAGCGACCCGCTGGGCCGGCAGGTAGAGGGGACCCTCCGGTACGCGGTCGACCGGCACGGAGAAGCTGTACCCGCGGCCCGCCTGCACGACCGACCGGACGCCGAACCGGCGGGCCAGGCGGCCCATCCAGGCGCCCGTCGCGAGGACGGCGGCGTCGAACTCCTCGGATCCGCCGACCGTGACCAGGCGCAGGCCGCGGAAGTTCTCGACGACATCGAGAACTTCCGAACCCGGACCGGTCACCAGCTTGCCGCCGCGAGCGATGACCTCGTCGGCGAGGGCGTGGACGAAGACGCCCGGGTTGATGAACCGCTGCCCGCGCAGTCGGATCGCCGCTCCGACCTCCTCGGAGAGGACTGGCTCGATGGCGCGCGCCTCGGCACCGGTGAGGACGTCGAACTCGATGCTCTGACCGGCCGTATGAATGTGCTCGATCTCCTCGAGCAGCGTGCGGCGCTCGTCGGCGGTGCGGTACGCGGCGAGGAGGGACGAGGCCTCGACCGTGTCGGCGCGCACGCCGCCGTCCTTGAGCAGGTCGAAGCTTTCGAGCGCCAGTCGGTTGATCGGGACCAGCTTGGCCATCGACCGGCGCCAGTGCGCAGCGGTGCTGTGCCGGGTGAAGCCGGCGACGAACCTGAGGAACGACGGGTTGGCGCTCGGCGGCACGTAGACCGGCGAGTTGGGACTGAGGACGGCCCGGACGCCGTACGTGAGGACGGCCGGTTCGGGCAGCGGCGTCGTAATGCCAGGGGTCAGCCAGCCGGCGTTGCCCCAGGACGACCCGGCGGCGACGCCCGCCCGATCGAGGACGGTGACCTCGACTCCACCTTCCTGGAGGAACCAAGCGGTAGCGAGCCCGACCATGCCCGCACCGACGACGGCGACGCGGTTCGGGGTCTGGTGGGGGAGGGAGTGTCCGGCGGCGGTGGCGGGCATGGGTACCTCTTTCGAGAGGAGCGGGTATGCGATGGGTTGCTCCTAGAGTGCCGCGCCGCTCCTCCTGTCTCGTTGTACGCTGCGCACAATCGTAACTATGGCAATAGGGCGCTGAGGACTAGTCTCCGAGGGGAGGACATGGTCGCGGTCCCGGACATCGTCGCCGCTCTCGGGGGCGGTGTGCTCCGCATCTTGGTGGCGGCTCCTGGTGCCTCGGTGAGCGACATCGTCATCGCCGAGCCGGTAGACCGCGCGACCGACCTTCGTGGCGACCTGGTCGTCGGTGCGGCCGTCGCGGACGCGACGGCCGCCGTGGAGCTCCTCGAGCGAGCCGGGGCGGCGCGGGCGGCCGGCGTAGTTCTTCGCCGTGGTCCCGCTCGGGCTCGCGGCGTGCGCGCTGCGGCTCGCCGCTTCGGCGTCACCCTCCTGGAGCTGGACGACTCGGCGTCATTGGTTCATCTCGTGGGGGTGGTGCAAAACATCCTGGACCGGGCCGCCGCGCCCGACGTCGCCCAGGTCGACCCCGGCGGAGAGGCCGACCTCCTGGCTCTTGCCGACGCGGCCGCGGCTCTCGTGGACGCACCGGTGACCATCGAGGACGCCCACTCGCGGGTGCTCGCATACTCCACGCGTCAGGACGTCACCGACACCGCCCGCGTGTCGACGGTCCTCGGCCGACGGGTCCCCGCCGCCGTCGTGGCCTATCTGCGCTCACGCGGTGTCTTCCGGCGGCTGGTTCGCTCGGACCAGCCGTTCCTGGTCCCGCCCGGCCCAGGCTTGGAAAGGCCGCGCTATGTCGTCCCGGTCCGCGCTGGAGGGGAGTGGCTGGGGGCACTGTGGGCGGTCGTGGACGAAGCGCCGTCCGATGACGTGGTGGCCGAGCTTCGTCGTACGGCGTCCGTCGTTGCTCTACATCTCCTCCGAAACCGGGCGCTCGCCGATATCACTCGGCGTCTGTCCGCCGAGCGGGTCCGAGCGCTGCTGCGAGGCGAACCGGCGGATCCCACCGCGACAACCTGGCTA
>JBKPQA010000266.1:0-3184 GCA_046733835.1 Actinomycetota bacterium | reverse complement strand
GTTCGCCTTCCGCGCGGGAGAGGAGACCGGCGCGGGCCCCGAGCAGATCGCGCGGGCTTTCGTCGTGTGTCGCGAGATCTTCGGATTGCCGTCCTACGTCAAGGAGATCGAGGCCCTCGACAACGTCGTGTCGACCGAGGCACAGACCGTGCTCTATCTCGATTTCCGGCGGTTGCTCGATCGGGCTTCCCGGTGGTTCCTCTCGACCCGGCCGTCGACCATCGATGTTGTCGCCGAGGTGGAGCGGTTCCGGGGCCCGGTGTCGGAGTTCGGTCCGCGGATGCAGGAGCTGCTCCAAGGCTCGGAACGCCGGCGGCTCGAGCGGCGGTTCAAGGAGCTGGAAAAGCTGGGCATCCCGCCGGCGACGGCGACGGAGGCCGCGTCGTTGCTCGACCGGTTCTCGCTTCTCGACGTCGTGGACATGGCCGAGGAGCTGCAGCTGCCCGTGCCGGAGGTCGCCGGCGTGTACTACTACACGTCGGAGAAGTTCGGGATTGACAGCCTGCTAACTCGGGTCAGCAACCTCCCGCGCGAGGACCGGTGGGACGCGCTCGCCCGAGGGGCCATGCGCGACGACCTCTACGCCGTGCTCGAGTCGCTGACCCGGTCGGTGCTCGTGGCCAGCGACGGCGGAGACGCTCCCGCCAAGCGGTTCGAGTACTGGGCCGACGCGAACCGGGATGCGCTGAAACGGGCCAAGACGGCCCTTCACGGTGTCGAGCGTCTCGACAACGCCGGACTGGCGGCCCTGTCGGTGGCGCTGCGGACGCTGCGGTCGGTGCTTCGGGCCGGTCAGCCCGCCTGAGCCTCGCGGCGGCCGTCCGCAAGAACTCCCACATGTCGGAGTCCCTTGTCGTCCGAACGGCGGAGCACCGACAACGGGCCAGACATGTGGGAGGTGTTGTTGCCGGTTCGGCTCGCCCTAGGGCGGTCGATAGGGTCGAATCGTGCCGACGCTCGCCGAGCTTCTCCACGAGCACTCCGAGCTGCGAGGCGCGGACGTCGAGTGGCTGCATCTCCTGGTGGGCGACTGGCAGCTGCTGTCCGACCTGTCTTTCGCGGACCTCGTGCTGTGGGTCCGCCTCTCGCCGGTCCAGTGGAAGGCGGTGGCCCACGTCCGGCCCACGACCGGCCAGATGGTGTTCTTCGAGGACCAGGTGGGCATCACCGCGACCAAGGCCCGCGCCGAAACTCTCGAGCAGGCATACGCCGAGCACCGCATCGTCCGCGAGCGTGACACCGAGTGGCGCGACGACCTCCCGGTCCGTGAGGAGTCGATCCCGGTCGTCCGCCAAGGACGCGCGATCGCCGTCATCACGCGGCACACCAACCTGTCGATGATGCGGACCCCGAGCCGCCTGGAGCTGACGTACCTCGCGACCGCCGACGCGCTGTCGCGGATGATCGCGGCGGGTGAGTTCCCCAGCTCGTCGGCCCCGACCGGACTGCGCCGCGGCGCACCGCGGGCGGGAGACGGGGTGGTCCGGCTCGACTACGAC
Source organism: Actinomycetota bacterium (assembly GCA_046733835.1). Classification (GTDB taxonomy): domain Bacteria; phylum Actinomycetota; class Actinomycetes; order Actinomycetales; family Dermatophilaceae; genus Lapillicoccus. Next base: position 1,685 of record JBKPQA010000266.1, on the reverse strand, counting down.
GGCATCATCACGTATGCCAGTCCCAACGCCGTCTCGGCCATCCACCGGCTCGGGTGGCCCGGTGAAGTCATCGGTGGGTCGATGTCCGAGATCGTCACCTCGGTCCTGCGCGACTCCTCACCGGTGGACGAGGGTCTGCCGCTCGTCCTCACCGGCCGCCAGCCGTGGCGCACCGAGGTCGGCTCGCCCGGGGCGATCGTGACGATGCGGGCGATCCCGCTGACTGAAGCCGGTCAGCGGTTTGGGGCGCTACTGCTGCTCCGCGACGTCAGCGAGCTGCGCCGCCGCGAGCAGGAGCTGCTCACCAAGGACGCGACGATCCGCGAGATCCACCACCGCGTCAAGAACAACCTGCAGTCCGTCGCCGCGCTGTTGCGGCTGCAGGCCCGGCGGACCGACGACGAGCAGGCCCGTGCCTCCCTCAGCGAAGCGGAACGCCGGGTCGGCACCATCGCCCTCGTCCACGAGACGCTCAGCAAGGGGTTCGACGAAACGGTCGACTTCGACGAGGTCGCCGACCAGGGTTTCCGGGCGGTGGCGGAGGTCGCCGCATACGACAAGCGGATCGAACGTCAGCGGACCGGCGACTCGTTCGGCCGGTTGCGGGCCGAGGACGCCACGTCCCTCGCGATGATCCTCAGTGAGCTGGTCCAGAACGCCATCGAGCACGGCTTCCCGGACGGCCAGGTCGGCACTGTGACCGTGGACGTCAAGCGGGTGGCCGGGGTTCCCGGCGCTCCGGACGTCCTCACCGTGAAGATCACCGACGACGGGGTGGGCTTCGAGGACGGGCGCCGACCCGGCTCGGGACTGGGCACGCAGATCGTCCAGTCCCTCGTTCAGGACCTGCGTGGGACCATCCGGTGGACGCGGGCGGAGCCGCACGGCACGCAGGTGACGTTCACGGCCGCGCTCCGCCCCCTCAAAGGCTGACCGCCGCCGCGCGAGTCGCGCGGCGGCGGTCAGGAAGTCAGGTAGAAGCGGTCAGCCAGCCCGCCGCGCCCGGGCGTTGCGGCGCTTGAGCGCCCGGCGCTCGTCCTCGGAGAGGCCGCCCCACACGCCGGCGTCCTGGCCGGAGTCCAGCGCCCACTGGAGGCATGTCTCGATCACCGGGCAGCGACGGCATACCGCCTTGGCCTCCTCGATCTGGAGGATGGCCGGGCCGGTGTTCCCAATGGGGAAGAACAGCTCCGGGTCCTCGTCGAGGCAGGCAGCGCGGTCGCGCCAGTCCATGCTGATCGTGCTCCTTGATGAGGCGGTGGGCGCCGTCCGGACGGGGGCCGGGCTGGTCGTCGGACGGGAATGGCTCCGATATGAGGAGCCGGCGGCGGCAGGAGAGGTTCGCGGGGCCCAGTGTTGGCGGGCGGGGCTGTTGTCAATCCTCGTCGTCATGAGTTCGTGTGTCTCGTTGAGTTCTCGGGGGTGGGGGTCTTGGGCTGGTGGTACGCACTCCGGTAACGCGCTCGCCCGGGGCTTGGGCGGTTCGTTGCTCGCCAGGAGCACGTAGCAAGGCAGCTGCACTGCTACCTCGTCGGTGCCGGGTCGGCCTGCGACCGCACGGCTCAGCACCCCAGGCAACGCCCGCGGATGCTCCGATGTTCCAGGGCCGCGGTACAGTCTGACGGCTACCGTCCGTTGGGGCAACCATTTCGCGCCGCGGATCATGCCGGCCACCCCGAACCGGT
>JBKPQA010000265.1:0-2203 GCA_046733835.1 Actinomycetota bacterium | reverse complement strand
TTGGTGCAGCCGCCGAACCCTTCGGCGTCGTGCTGCGCCACCATCGAGACGACGCGGTGGTCGCGCTCCGGCTGGCCCTGGGGCAGCAGCCCGAGATGCGTGACCTTGGCGCCCATGAAGAGCATTGCGGACGCGTTGGGGCACGCCGCGACGCAGGCGCCGCAGCTGATACACGTCGCTGCCCCGAACGCCCGGTCGGCCTCGTCCTTCGGGACCAACACGGCGTGCGCGTCCGGTGCCGCGCCGGTGTTGACCGAGACGAAGCCGCCCGCCTGGATGATCCGGTCAAACGCCGAGCGGTCGACGACGAGGTCCTTCAGCACCGGGAAGGCCGTTGCTCGCCACGGCTCGATGACGATGGTGTCGCCGTCCGCGAAGGAGCGCATGTGCAGCTGGCACGTGGTCGTGACCTCGGGACCGTGCGCGAAGCCGTTGATCATGAGGCCGCACTGGCCGCAGATCCCCTCACGGCAGTCGCTGTCGAACGCCACCGGCTCCTCGCCGTCGAGGATCAGCCGCTCGTTCAAGACGTCGAGCATCTCTAGGAACGACATGTCCGGTGACACGTCGCCGACCTCGTAGGTGACCAGGCGGCCTTCGGCGTCGGTCGCCGCCTGTCGCCAGACCCTGAGCGTCACTCTCACTTGTAGCTCCGTTGCTTCATCTCGACGTACTCGTAGACGAGCTGTTCCTTGTGCAGCACCGGCGTGAGGCGCGCCTCGCCGTTCCCGTCGCCGTTGCGCTCCTCACCGAACTCCCAGGCGGCGACGTATGCGTACTCGTCGTCGTGACGCAGCGCCTCGCCCTCCTCGGTCTGGCTCTCCGCCCGGAAGTGACCGCCGCACGACTCGCGCCGGTGGAGCGCGTCGATGCACATAAGCTCCCCCAGCTCGAGGAAGTCGGCGACCCGGCCAGCCTTTTCGAGCGACTGGTTCAGCTCGTCACCGGTGCCGAGCACACGAACGTTCCGCCAGAACTCGTCGCGCAGACCGCGGATCAGATCGATCGCCTTAAGCAGACCCTCCTCCGAGCGCTCCATGCCGCAGTACTCCCACATGACGTTGCCGAGCTCGCGGTGGAATGAGTCGACCGTGCGTTCTCCGTTGATGGACAACAGCTTTCGCACGCGTTCCTGGACCGACCGGCGAGCTTCGACGACCTCCGGCGCATCCGCCGGCACCGGCGCATACGGGCCGTTAGCAAGGTATTCGCGGATCGTGTTGGGGAGCACGAAGTACCCGTCCGCGAGTCCCTGCATCAGGGCGGAGGCGCCGAGCCGGTTCGCGCCGTGGTCGGAGAAGTTGGCCTCGCCGGTGACGAAGAGCCCAGGGATGTTGGACTGCAGGTCGTAGTCGACCCAGAGGCCGCCCATCGTGTAGTGCACGGCCGGGTAGATGCGCATCGGGACCTCGTAGGGGTTCTCCCCGGTGATCCGCTGGTACATGTCGAGGAGGTTCCCGTACTTCTCCGCGACCGCCTCGGCGCTCATCCGCTTCAAGGCGTCGGTGAAGTCGAGGTAGACGCCCCGCCGGAAGTCGCCGACCAGCGGCCCGACGCCACGGCCCTCGTCGCAGACGTTCTTCGCTTGGCGTGACGCGATGTCGCGCGGGACGAGGTTGCCGAACGACGGGTAGATCCGCTCGAGGTAGTAGTCGCGGTCCTCCTCGGCGATGTCGCGCGGGTCCTTGTCGCAGTCCTCGCGCCGTTTCGGCACCCAGATCCGGCCGTCGTTGCGCAGCGACTCGCTCATCAGGGTGAGCTTCGACTGGTGCTCGCCCGCGACGGGGATGCAGGTCGGGTGGATCTGCGTGAAGCAAGGGTTGCCGAAGAGGGCGCCCTTGCGGTGCGCCCGCCACGTCGCCGTGACGTTGCAGCCCATCGCGTTGGTGGACAGGAAGAAGACGTTGCCGTAGCCGCCGCTGGCCAGGACCACGGCGTCGGCGAGGTGGGTCTCGATCTCGCCGGTGACCATGTTGCGCACGATGACGCCGCGCGCCCGGCCGTCGACCACGACGAGCTCGAGCATCTCGTGCCGCGTGTGCATCTGCAGCCGGCCCTCGGCGACCTGTCGCTCCAGGGCTTGGTATGCGCCGATCAGCAGCTGCTGTCCGGTCTGGCCGCGCGCGTAGAAGGTTCGCGAGACCTGCACTCCGCCGAAGCTCCGGTTGTCCAAGAGCCCGCCGTACTCCCGCGCGAACGGCAC
>JBKPQA010000264.1:0-6362 GCA_046733835.1 Actinomycetota bacterium | reverse complement strand
GGGCAGGCCCCGGCCTTCGCGCCAGGCGGCCAAATCGGGTCGAACGTCGGTGTAAAACGCGTCCATCAGCACGGCGTTGGCGCCCAGGACGTCCTCGGCTTCCTGAGCTGCGGTGAGCGCGGCGCGGTCCACCAGGAGCGCTCGGGCGGTCATCTCCTGCACGTTGAGGACCGAGCGGATCTGACCCGGGATCTTCGGCTCGACGTTGTGACACTGGTCGAGCATGAAGGCGACCCGGGCGTGCTCGTCGAGCCCGCCACCGCGGACGACCTCGAAGAGGATCCGGAAGAGCTGGAACGGGTCCGCCGCTCCGACGATGAGGTCGTCGTCGGCGTAGTTGCGGGAGTTGAAGTCGAAGGCCCCGAGCTTTCCGAGACGCAGCAACTGCATGACGATGAACTCGATGTTGGTGCCCGGCGCGTGGTGGCCGGTGTCCAGGCATACGACGGCTCGGTCTCCCAGGGCGGTCACCTGGGCGTACGCCGTGCCCCAGTCCGGCACGTCGGTGTGGTAGAAGGCCGGCTCGAAGAACTTGTACTCGAGGACCAGCCGCTGGTCGTCGCCGAGGCGGTCGTAGATCGTGGCCAGGCTCTCGGCCAGCCGGTCCTGCCGGTCGCGCATGTCGCCCTGACCCGCGTAGTTGGTGCCGTCGGCGAGCCAGATCTTCAGGTCGCGGGAGCCGGTCGCGGCCATGATCTCCAGGCACTCGAAGTGATGGTCGATCGCCTTGCGGCGCACGGCGGGATCCAGGTGCGTGAGGCTGCCGAACTTGTAGACGTCGTCCTGGAAGGTGTTGCTGTTGACGGTGCCGAGGGATACGCCCAGGTCCTCGGCGTGCCGGCGCAGCGCGCCGTAGTCGTCGACCTTGTCCCATGGGATGTGCAGGGCTACCCGCGGCGCCAAGCCGGTCACCTTGTGAACCTGTGCGGCGTCCGCGATCTTCTCCTCCGGCGTCCGCGGCGTTCCTGGCGTCGTGAACACCTTGAACCGGGTACCCGAGTTGCCGAACGCCCACGACGGCAGCTCGATCTCCTGACGAGCAAGGGTCTCCGATACGGAAGCGGGTAGGGCCATGAAGGGTCTCCTCGGTCCGACGCAAACTGTTGAAACGTTACATACCGTAGCCCTACGTCCTCATCGCGTCAACCCATGCTGGCGATGTCGCCTCCGACGAGGACCACCTTCCTACGCACGGTGAATTGATTCGTTACAGTCACCGCATGCCGCCCCGGTCTCGCGATCCGAGCATGAAGGACGTCGCCACCCTGGCCGGCGTGTCGCTGGGAACGGTCTCCAACGTCCTCAACTCCCCTCACCTGGTGGCGGACGCGACCCGCGAGCGGGTCGAGGACGCCATCGCCCGGCTCGGATGGATGCGCAACGAGTCGGCTCGACAGCTGCGCGCCGGGAAGAGCCACACGATTGGCATGGTCGTCATGGACATCGCCAACCCGTTCTTCGCGGACCTTTTCACCGGAGCCGAAGAGTGCGTGCATGAGCACGGGTTCTCGGTCCAGCTCGGCAACAGCGCGAACGCACCCGACCGCGAGGCCACGCAGCTCAATCTCTTCGAGCAGCATCGCGTCCGCGGTCTGCTCCTCGCCCCCATCGGCCCGGCCTCGGCGCCCATGGAGCGGCTTCGGCGTCGCGGCATCCCCACCGTGCTCGTCGACCGGATCAGCTCCGACTTGGACTGCTGCTCGGTCGCGGTCGACGACGTCGAGGGCGGTCGTCTGGCGCTTCAGCACCTTCTCGACATGGGGCATCGACGGGTGGCGGTGGTCGGCGGTCCGGCGGACCTGCAGCAGGTTCGTGATCGCCGGCTCGGTGCCCAGACGGCCCTGTCCGAGTCGCCGGATGCCGCATCCAGGTCGCTGCTCGTCGTCTCCACGCCGCGTCTCGACGCGGCCAGCGGCACGGCGGCGGCCGAAGAGATCGCGGCGCTGAGCGACGCCGAGCGGCCCACGGCGGTCTTTGCCGTGAACGACCTCTTGGCGATCGGCCTGCTGCAGGGCTTCGTGACCCACGGGATCCGGGTGCCCGCCGACACGGCGCTAATCGGCTACGACGACATCGCGTTCGCCCAGTCGGCGGCGGTGCCGCTGTCGTCGGTGAGGCAGCCCCGGCAGGCGCTCGGACGCCGGGCCGCCGAGCTGCTGTTCGCCGAGATCGACGACGCCGACGCGGGACGTCCACACAGCCATCAGCAGGAGCGGTTCACCCCCGAGCTGGTCATCCGTCGGTCGACGGCGCTCAAGCTCGTCCCCTAGCCGTCGCCGTCACCCCGTTCGAGGGCGGCGAGTTGGTCCTCGAGGTGGAAGACCTCCTCCAGCTGCACGAAGCCGGTGTCGGGCCTGGCGTCCCCTAGGTCCACGAAGAACTCGGCCATTTCCGCCTGCCAGCGCGCGTTGACCTCCGTAGCCGCCATGCCCGCCTGTGCCTCTTCGATTGACGGGGTCTCCACGTAGCCGATGAGCAGCCCGTCGGGGCGCAGGAACAACGAGTAGTTGTGCCAGCCCGTATGCGACAGGGCGCGCAACATGTCCGGCCAGACGGCGGCGTGACGAGCCTTGTACTCCTCGATGCGGTCCGGGCGAACCTGCAGCTGGAAGCAGACGCGACGCATACCCCACCTCCTGCAGGTGGCCGGTCGGGGTGGCCGGGCGGTTCAGCACCGCCGGCCACCCCGCCTTTCTTTAGAACTTGAACTGGTCGATGTTCGCGGCGGTGAACACGAACGGGTCACCAAGGACGACGGTGCCGTTCTTGCCGACCGTGTACTCCTTCAGCGTTCCCGCGGTGAACTTGTCGCCCTCCTTGCCGGTGATGGTCCCGTCGACCACCGCCTTGGCCGCGTAGGCAGCCAGGTAGCCGAGGTCGGACGGGTTCCAGAGCGCGAACTCCTTCACCGTGCCGTCCTTGACGTACTGCCGCATCTGGTTCGGCGTCCCGAGACCGGTCAGGTAGACCTTGCCCTTCTTGTCCGAAGTCGAGAGGTACCGGGCCGCGGCAGCCACGCCGACCGTCGTCGGCGACACGATCCCCTTGAGGTTCGGGTGCGACTGCAAGAGGGCGGCGGTCTTGTCGAACGATGTCTGGTCGTCGTCGTTGCCGTACACGACGTCGACGAGGCTCACGTTCGGGTGGCTCGACTGAAGCTGCTGCTTCATGAGGTCGATCCACGCGTTCTGGTTGGTCGCGTTCGCGCTCGCCGAGAGGATGGCGATCTCACCGGAGTCTCCGATCGCCTTGGTCACCAGGTCGACCTGGATCTTGGCGATACCTTCGGTCGTCGCCTGGTTGACGAAGACGTCACGGCACGTCGGGTCGGCGTCCGAGTCAAAGGTCACGACCTTGGTGCCGGCCTTGCGGGCCTGGTTCAACGCATCGCAGATCGCCTTCGGGTCGTTCGACGACACGACGAGCGCGCTGGTCCGCTGCTGGGCGGCGGTGTTGATGTACTGCACCTGCGCGTCCGGGCTGGCCTGTTGGGGACCGACTTCGGAGTACGTGCCTCCGAACTCCTCGACGGCTTTCTTGCCGCCGGCGTCACTGGTGTCGAAGTAGGGGTTGCCCAGGTTCTTGGGGATGAACGTCACGGTGAGCTTCGTCGCCGCGGCGGTGGCACCCCCGCCTCCTCCCCCGGATGTGGCGTTGTTCGTCGCGTTGCCGCAGGCACTCAGGCCCAGGGTCCCGATCACTGCGGCCGCCACGAGCGCGCCGGTCCGCCTGAAGTGCACCTTCATCGTGTCCCTCTCTGCATCGTCTACCTTTCCGAGGATCCGACGCCGGTTGGCGCCTGCTGCGGGCGAGTGCCCGGTCTGCGAAGCCTGGCCGTGAGGTTGGACGCCCACGGCAGGACGTTGGTGGTCAGCACCGACGCCACGAGGAGTGCGCCGATGATGATGTTGATGACGTTGACGGTCACCCCGAGGAGCCGAAGCGCGCTGGAGATCGCGCCGATGAGCAGCACGCCGGCGATGACACCGAGCAGGCGGCCGCGCCCACCGAAGATCGACACACCGCCCAGTAACACCGCCGCGATCACCTGGAGCTCGAGACCGGTGGCGTTGTCTCCGCGGGCACTGCCGAAACGGAACGTGTAGTAGATGCCGGCGAACGCCGAGATGACCCCGGTGAGCAGGAACAGCAGGAACTTCGTGCGCGGGACATTGACACCACTGAAGTCCGCCGCCTCCGGGCTGAGCCCGATGTCGTAGATGCCCCGGCCGAACGAGGAGAAGTGGAGGACCAGCGCGAGGACGACGGCCAGGAGAACGAACGGCACCATGATGAGGGGTATGCCGGTGGTTCCGATCTGGGCGGTGGCCAGATCGGTCCACTCCTTGGGAAAGCTCGTGACCGCGGTTGTCCCGAGGAGGCCGACCGCAAGCCCGCGGAACAGCGCGAGCGTGCCGATCGTCACGGCGAGCGAGGGCAGTCCGACATAGGCGACGAGGTAGCCGTTCAACGCGCCGCAGACCAGACCCACTGCGAGGGCCACGAGGGCGGCCACGCCGATGGGTATGCCTGCCCGGTACAGAACACCCACGATCACACTGCTCAGCCCGACGACGCTGGCCACGGACAGGTCGATCTCTCCGGTGACGATGACCATGGTCATCGGCAGGGCGATGAACAGGACGGGTGCGGTGTCGAGCAGCAGGTAGGTCATCGTCAGGGTCGTACCGAAGTAGACGACGTTGCCCACCGCCCAGATCACGACGGCGACGAGCAGCGCCAGGACGGCGACCTCGCGGTTGAGGAGAAGCCGCTGCCACCACGGGTGGGCGTAGCTCGCGTACGTGCGACTCATGGCTGTTCCTTTGCTTGCGCGAGCGGTGAATCCACCGGTTCCTCCGGCGTGAATTCCGCTGTATGCGTTGGCAAGTCGTCCCGCGACTCCACGAGCCGGCGAGCGCGCCGGGAGGCCAGCAAGCGGTCCAGGACGATGGCGCCGAGGATCAGCGCGCCGACCAGCGCCTGCTGCCAGAAGTCCGGGATCCCGAGGATGGGCAGGGCACGGTTGATGGTGACGAGGAGGACCGCCCCCAGCGCGGCACCCCAGACCGTGCCGCTGCCACCGAAGATCGCCACGCCACCGATGACCACCGCGGCGACCGCGGACAGCTCGAGCCCGGTGCCGGCGTCCGAGCTCACGGTGCCGTAGCGAGCCGCGAAGACCACGCCGCCCAGGCCGGCCAGGGCCCCGCTCAGGAGGAAGGCGCTGAGGATGCGTCGCCGAACCCGAAGTCCGTAAAGCACAGCGGCGTCGGGGTCGGAGCCGATGGCGTAGAACTCACGGCCGCCCCGGGCGGTGTAGAGGTAGTACCCCACGGCCACGAGTACCGCGAGCGCGACGAGAAAGAGGACGGGGATGGTGAGGATCTGGTTGGTGCCGAGCGCGAGGAAGTCGGCGGGCATGTCGGCGGCGTTGATGCGGTTGCTGCCCGCCCACGTGAGGACGATGCCGCGGTAGATGTAGAGCGTGCCCAGGGTGATGACCAGGGACGGGACCCGGCCGTAGGCGACGATCACGCCGTTGATGAGACCGAGGACCGCGCCCACCATGAGACCGGCGAGGACCACGACGACGATCGGCAGGTCCGGGTGGTCGACGAAGAGCCGTCCGGTCAGGTAGGCGGTGAGGCCGAGCACCGATCCCACGGACAAGTCCACGTTGCGGGTGATGATGACGACGGCCTGTCCGACGGCGAGCAGCATGAGGATGGAGGGCGTGAGCAGCAGGTCCCGCCATCCGTTGCCGCTGAACAGGAAGCTCGGGTTCTTCACCGTGGCCGCGGCGATGACCACGACGAGGACCAGGAGGATGGAGACCTCCCGGGAGCGCACCAGCGCCGACATCGCGCGCTGGGCCGGGCTGAGGCGGCTGGGCTCGACCAGCGCCTCCGTCGACCGGTCGATGTGCGGGACGGTGTCAGTCACGACGCCACCTGCTGTCCGTGCGTCGCCGCCCGCATGACGGCTTCCGGGGTCGCCGCATCCCGCGGAAGATCGGCGGTCAACCGCCCCTCGCAGACGACGAGGACGCGGTCGGCCATGCCGAGCACCTCCGGCAGCTCCGAGGAGATCATCAGGACGGCCAGCCCCTCGGAGGCGAGCTGCGAGAGGAGGCGATGGACCTCCGCCTTGGTCCCCACGTCGATCCCTCGGGTCGGCTCGTCGATGATGAGGAGGGTCGGCTTGGTCGCGAGCCACTTGGCGATGACGACCTTCTGCTGGTTGCCGCCGCTCATGGTTCGGGCCAGGGCGTCGAGCGAGCTGGTCTTCACGTCGAGGCGGGCGGCCCAGTCGCGAGCGGCGGCGTTCTCGGCGGACTGAGTAAGCAGTCCGGCCTTCGC
>JBKPQA010000263.1:0-4944 GCA_046733835.1 Actinomycetota bacterium | reverse complement strand
AGCGAGAACGCGCGCCGATCCCCCGCCCGGCAATCCGGGAAGCTCCAGCTCGGCCTCACGGATGACGCCATCTCGACGCACCTGACGAGCCAGATCGAGCAGCTGCATCGGCACGAGCCCACGGCGTCGTACGAGCCCGGCGGCCACTGCCGCCGGCGAGTTGTTCACCACTGCGTCAGAGGCGTCCAGGACGATGCCGCTCGATGGCAAGGCAGCCAGAACATCACCGACACCCTCAGGTAGAACCGTGTCCTGGTCCGTCGGTGGGGGCACCGAGCGCTGGTTTCGCTCGGAGAGCCGAACCGCCAAGACGGCCAACCACGACAGGACAATCCCCCCGAGGGCGCCGAGGATCGCCGCCGTTGTCGTATCCATGTCGTCAGGGTAGGTAAACGGACGCCCGGCCTGGAACAGCAGAGCCTTGTCCCGTCAGCAATGACCGCCAATGTTCACCTAGGGGGGGCCAGCCGTTCATGTGACCGTGCGAGTCTCGGTCCGCCTGAGCAGATGCTCACGCTGTTATCGCTGGACAGCAACAGACCGAGGGAAGCACCACGTATGCGTAACGCCTTTCACGAGGACCTTGACACCATCACCGAGCAATTGGTCGAGATGACCCGGCTGGCTGGATCGGCGGTCTCCAGGGCCACGACGGCGTTGCTCGACGCCGACGTGCAACTGGCCGAGAGCGTCATCGACGCGGACGAAGAGCTGGACCTCATCCGTTCGAACTTGGACTCCCTCTCTGTCGATCTGTTGGCGCGCCAACAGCCGGTGGCCAGGGACCTCCGAGTGGTGGTGACCTCGATGCGGATGAGCTCCGACCTGGAGCGCATGGGCGATCTGGCCCGACATATCGCCAAGGTGGCTCGGCTGCGCTACCCCAAGAGTGCTGTTCCGGCGCCCCTTTCGGCGCACATCCTGCAGATGGGGCAAGTTGCGGAGCGGATCGTCGCCAAGGCCGGCTCGGTGATCGCCTCCAAAGACGCTGAGGCTGCGCTCAGCTTGGAGAAGGACGACGACGCCATGGACGAGCTGCATCGGCAGCTCTTTGCCGCGCTTCTCAACGACAAGGGGACGTTCCTCCCGGAGACGCTGGTCGACCTCACCCTCGTGGGCCGGTACTACGAACGATTCGCCGACCACGCCGTCTCCGTCGCCGCGCGCGTGGTCTACCTCGTCACGGGAGAACCACGGAGCGAGTTCGACCTGCCAGAGCTAGATCACGAAGAGCAGGAAGACTCGCGCGTCGTCATTTGACGTGAGCGGTCTCAGCACGCGCGCCAAGGCTTCAGCGGGCGTTCATCTGCCGTTCACCTCAGCGCGGACTCTCGTCACTTCAGCGACCTAGGTTCCCATCAGACACACCGGCCTAGCCGCGGCGTGTTCAGCCCCGAAAGACGAACAAAGGACCTCACGTGTCACTCCTTCGCACCCGCCGCACGGTTTCCCGGTCACTAACGGTCAGCGCCGTAGTGGTCAGCGGCGCGCTGGCCCTGTCCGCCTGCGGCAGCGACAACAACTCGACCAGCTCGAGCGGCGGCGCTGCTGCCGGCGGCTCGACCGCGGGCGCTTCGAGCCCCGCCAACTGCTTCTCTGGCACCCTGAACGGTGAGGGCTCGACGGCCCAGAAGAACGCCATCGAGGCGGCCATCAAGGCGTTCCAGTCCGGCTGCGGTGATGCCACCATCAACTACAACGCGACCGGGTCCGGCGCTGGCATCAAGCAGTTCACCGGCAAGCAGGTCGACTTCGCCGGCTCTGACTCTGCCCTGAAGACGGAGGAAGCCGCCTCGGCGAAGACCGCCTGCGGCTCCGACGCGTGGAACCTGCCCATGGTCGCCGGCCCGATTGCCATCGCGTACAACGTCAAAGGACTTAACAGCCTGGTGCTCAACGCGGAGGTGGCGGCCAAAATCTTCAACGGCGTCGTGACCACATGGAACGACCCGGCGATCACGACCCTCAATGCCGGCGCCAGCCTCCCCGCCACCCCCATCAAGGTGTTCTTCCGCTCCGACGAGTCGGGCACGACGGAGAACTTCACCAGCTACCTGAAGGCCGCCGCTCCCTCCGTGTGGACTGCTGCTCCGGCCAAGAAGTGGACCGGCAAGGGTGAGGGCAAGGAGAAGTCGGCCGGTGTCTCCAGCGCGGTCGCCTCGACGGACGGCGGCATCACCTACACCGAGTGGTCCTACGTGAGCCAGAACAAGCTGGCCATGGCCAGGATCGACACCGGCTCGGGCACTCCGGTCGAGCTGACCGGCGCGACTGCCGGGAAGGCAGTCGCGGCCGCCACCCAGGTGGGCACTGGCAACGACCTCGCGCTCAAGCTGGACTACGCAACCAAGGCCGACGGCGCATACCCGATCGTCCTGGTGACCTACGAGATCGTCTGCAGCAAGTACGCGGACGCGAACAAGGGCAAGGCGGTCAAGGCGTTCCTCACCAGCTTCGCCTCCGACCAGACCCAGTCCGGCCTGGAGGAGCTCGGCTACGCGCCGCTGCCCAAGGAGGTCCAGAGCAAGGTGCAGACCGCCGTCGGAGCGGTCAGCTAACCGTGTCGTCGATCACCGGCGCGTCCGTCGCCTCCCAGTTCCCGGGCGACGGACCGTCGGGGCGTCCGAACCTCCAAGGGGACGGCGCCTCGACCGGCCGACTGGGCGACCGGCTCTTCGCCGGCGCCACGCGCGGGGCGGGGATCCTCGTCATCGCGCTGGTCACGCTCATTGGCGTCTTTCTTCTGGCGCAAGCGGTTCCGGCCCTGCTGAAGGACCAGGCCAGCTTCCTCACCTCGCGTGAGTGGGCCCCGGGCGGTGACGCGCCGAGGTTCGGCATCGTCGAGCTGCTGTGGACGACGGTGGCGTCGTCGGCCATCGCGATGGTCCTCGCGGTGCCGGTGGGCGTGGCCGTAGCGCTGTTCATCACGCAGTACGCGCCGCGCTGGCTCAAGCGGACCGCGGCCAGTCTCGTGGACCTGCTCGCGGCGGTGCCGTCGATCGTCTACGGCCTCTGGGCGGCGCTCGCCTTCCGTGGCCTCATCTCGCCGGTCGAGGGTGGCCTCCAGGATGTCCTCGGCTGGTTCCCGCTCTTTTCCCCGACGGGGATCAGCGGCGGCACCATCTTCTTCATCGGCATCGTCCTGGCCATCATGGTGCTCCCGATCGTCACGGCCCTGTCCCGAGAGGTGTTCGACCAGACCCCGGTGACGCACAAGGAGGGCGCCCTCGCCCTCGGTGCTACCCGCTGGGAGATGATCCGGACCGCTGTGCTGCCGTTCGGCCGGCCGGGAGTCATCTCGGCGTCCATGCTGGCGCTGGGCCGAGCACTCGGCGAGACGATCGCGGTGACCTTCCTAGTTTCGAAGCTCGCCGACGGCACCCCATGGACCTGGTCGCTGTTCAACGGGGGTGAGACGTTCGCGTCGCGAATCGCCAACAATGCGGCCGAGTTCGACACACCCGCCAAGACCGGCGCCTACATCGCGGCGGGACTGGTCCTCTTCGTCCTCACGTTCGTCGTCAACGCGATCGCGCGGATCGTGATCGAGCGCAGGAAGGCCTTCAGCGAATGACGACCCAGCCGGTCTCGGCCACAGAGTCGCCGGTCGGCGCCCGGGAGGCCGCACCCACGATCCGGAAGTTCGAGGTGCGCGCCGTCAGCGTGCCCGCGCCCATGGACTCGGCCCCGCGGCCCTCGTCGCCGTTAGACCTCGGCCAGCGGTCCCGCAGCCGGGCCGTCAAGGACCTCATCGCCCGCGTCGTCATGTGGGGCTCCTTCGTGCTCGCCATGGTGCCCCTGGTATGGATCCTGGTCACCGTCGTCACCAAAGGCATCAGTCTGCTGCTCCAGTCGCAGTGGTGGACCAACAGCCAGCGGAACATCAACGCGACTGACGTCGGTGGTGGGGCGATCCACGCCATACAGGGCACCCTGATCCAGGCCGGGGTCACCATGCTCATCGCGGTGCCTATCGGTGTGCTGACCGCGATCTACCTGGTCGAGTACGGCCGCGGCCGGGTCGCCCGCGCCGTCTCCTTCATGGTGGACATCCTCACCGGGGTGCCATCGATCGTGGCGGCTCTCTTCATCTACGCGGTGTGGGTGACGACGTTCGGGTTCCAGCGGGTGGGGTTCGCTGTATGCCTCGCGCTGGTCATGCTGATGCTGCCGGTCGTCGTACGGTCGACCGAGGAGATGCTCAAGCTCGTCCCCAACGAGCTGCGCGAGGCGTCCTACGCCCTCGGCGTGCCCAAGTGGGTGACCATCGTCCGGATCGTCGTCCCCACGGCGTTCTCAGGCATCGTCACCGGAATCCTGCTGGGACTGGCCCGGATCATGGGCGAGACCGCACCGCTGCTCATCCTCGGGCCGTACACCAAGAGCATCGCGACGAATTTGTTCTCCGGGCCCATGCCCACGCTGCCGACGATGATCAACCAGGACCGCACCGAGTTGGGGATCGAATCCGCGGTGGAGCGGATGTGGGCCACCGCCCTGACCCTCATCCTCCTCGTGCTGCTGCTCAACCTCGCCGGCCGCCTCGTGGCCCGCCTCGGCATGGTCCGCAGCTGACCCGCATACCGAAAGAACCTTCATGGCCAAGCGCATCGACATCAACGACCTCAACGTCTACTACGGCGACTTCAAGGCCGTCGAGGGGGTGTCCCTCACCATCGAGCCTCGGTCCGTGACCGCGTTCATCGGTCCGTCGGGGTGCGGAAAGTCGACGCTCCTGCGGACGCTCAATCGCATGCACGAGGTCGTGCCGGGGGGCCGAGTGGAGGGCCAGGTCATGCTGGATGACAAGGATCTCTACGCGGCGGCCGTCGACCCGGTGGCGGTGCGCCGGACCGTCGGGATGGTCTTCCAGCGACCAAACCCGTTTCCCACGATGTCGATCTACGACAACGTGGTCGCCGGCCTGCGGCTTGGTGGGCTCAA
>JBKPQA010000262.1:0-8414 GCA_046733835.1 Actinomycetota bacterium | reverse complement strand
CGAGGAAGCCGTGCGAGCGGACTGCAGGCTCGAGGAGGTGCGCGGATGCCGGCCGTGGTGCTGGTGGGCGCCCAGTGGGGCGACGAGGGCAAGGGCAAGGCGACGGACCTGCTCGGCGACAGCTGCGACTACGTCGTCAAGTTCAACGGCGGCAACAACGCGGGGCACACCATCGTCATCGGATCCGGCGAGACCGCCGAGAAGTATGCGTTGCACCTGCTTCCCAGCGGCATCCTCACGCCAACCTGCACGCCGGTCATCGGCAATGGCGTCGTCGTCGACCTCGGCGTGCTCCTCCACGAGATCGACGACCTCGAGGCGCGCGGCGTCGACACGTCGAAACTCGTGGTCAGCGCCAACGCTCATCTCATTCCGCCCTACAACCGGACCCTCGACAAGGTCGTCGAGCGGTTCCTCGGCTCCCGCCGGATCGGAACGACCGGCCGCGGCATCGGCCCCACCTACGCCGACAAGATGTCCCGCACCGGCATCCGCGTCCAGGACCTCTTCGACGAGAAGATCCTGCGCCAGAAGGTCGAGGCGGCGCTCGAGGTGAAGAACCAGGTCCTCGCCAAGATCTACAACCGCCGGGCCATCCTCGCCGAGGAGGTACTCGGCGAGCTCCTCTCGTATGCGGATCGGCTCCAGCCCATGGTCCGTGACACCTCACTGCTCCTCGAGCAGGCCCTGGACCGCGGCGAGACGGTCCTGCTCGAGGCCGGTCAAGCGACGCTGCTCGACGTCGACCACGGGACCTACCCGTTCGTCACCTCGTCCAACGCGACCGCGGGCGGTGCCTGCACCGGTTCCGGCATCCCGCCCACCCGCATCGCCGAGGTGATCGCGATCCTCAAGGCCTATACGACCCGCGTCGGCGAGGGCCCCTTCCCCACCGAGCTGTTCGACGACCACGGCGAGTACCTGCGCAAGACCGGCGCCGAGTACGGCACCACCACCGGACGGCCCCGCCGATGTGGCTGGCTCGACACCGTGATCGGCCGCTACGCAACCCGCATCAACGGGGTCACCGACTTCGTCGTCACGAAGCTCGACGTTCTCACCGGCCTCGACACCATCCCGATCTGCGTCGCCTACGACGTCGACGGCACGCGTCATGACGAGATGCCGATGAGCCAGACCGATTTCCACCACGCCAAGCCCGTCTACGAAGAGCTGCCCGGCTGGTGGGAGGACATCTCCGACTGCCGCACGTTCGCCGAGCTGCCGGCCAACGCCCAGCGCTACGTCGAGCGCGTGGAGGAGCTCGTCGGTGCCCGCGTCTCCGCCGTCGGCGTCGGCCCCGGCCGCGACGCCATCATCGAGCGCCACGACATGCGTCCCGTCCGCGGGCGGGCCGTCGCGTGACCGACGTGGCGTCCGATCCTACGTCCGACTCCGCGGCCGACTCGGCGCCCGACGCGGTGCCCAACCCGGCGCCCGACCCCGCTCGAGCCGGCTACCACATCCAGCCCACCCGCGGCTGGACCAACGATCCCAACGGCATGCTCTACCGCGACGGCCGCTGGCACGTCTTCTTCCAGCACAACCCGACCGGCGCCTTCCACACCGACATTCACTGGGGCCACGTGTCGAGCGACGACCTGGTCTCGTGGCGCGAACACCCCCCGGCCTTCGGGCCCACGCCCGAAGGTCCGGACCGAGTCGGCTGTTGGAGCGGGGTCTGCGTCGACCTCGGCGACCGCGTCGCGGCCGTCTACACCGGAATCGTTACGGACCCCGTCGACAGCACCGTGTGCATCCGGTATGCGTCGGACCGGGACCTCGATCAGTGGTCGAATCCCCTTGCGGTAGCGACGGTTCCCGCCCTCAACCAGGGCGAGGCCCAGATTCGTGAGATGCGGGACCCGTTCGTCTTCCAGTGGGGCGGTCGGCGCTGGGCGCTGCTGGGGGCCGGCCTCAGCGACGGCACGCCCGCCGTGCTGCTCTGGTCGTGCGATGACCTCCAGACCTGGCGGTTCGAGCGCGTGTGGCTCACCGTGGGTGACCCGGTCCTGACGCCCGCCGCGTCCGCCGAGATCTGGGAGTGCCCGCAGCTGGTCGAGCTCGACGGGGCATGGGCGTTACTCCTGTCCATCTGGCGCGACAACCAGCTCGAGGGCACCGTGGCGGCCGTCGGGTCGCTGGTCGGTGCGCCTGACGGTTCGCCTGAGATCTCTATCCGCACCTGTAGTCGGGTCGACGACGGGCGGTCTCTCTATGCGCCTCAGGTCGGCCTCGACCCCGACGGGCCGTGGTTCCTCGGCTGGATCATGCAGGTTCGTGCGCCGCTCGAAGCCCCGGAGGACGCAGTAGCCGGTTGCCTGACCCTGCCCCGCCGCCTACGCATCGCCGGCGATGTCCTGCTCAGTCACGCCGATCGACGCCTGAAGGCGTTGCTCCGGAAGTCGATAGCGGTGGACGACCAGGGGACCCTGCCCGCATACGCGCACGTCGCCGCGGGGGAGGACGCCGTCACCCTGCGCGGCACCGAGCTGTCGGTGACCCTGCAACCCGGCGCGGAGGCATGGCTCGACGGGGAGATCCTCGAGGTCTATCCGCTGGACACACCGCCGCGAACGTACCGGGATCCCGGCACCGCCAACTGGAGCGTGGTGGGTGACTGGGCCACGGCGACGGTTCGTCCGGTCGCTACCCCGTCGCGCCAACCGCGCCAGTGAGTTGCCTTCAGGGTGGATGTGGAGTCTCGGCACCCGTCCACCCAGTCGACGGCGCTAGCCGCTCGAGTCGATGACCAGTCGAAGCGTCCGGCTCGTCGTAGATGTCAGCGCAGGATCATCATCCGGTGGGCGGCCCGGGTGAGAGCCACGTAGAGCCCGCGGACTCCACCCGGCGACTCCGTGATGATCGCCTCCGGGTCCACGACGACGGTCGCGTCGTACTCGAGCCCCTTGGCTGACATGGGGTCGGTGACCTGGACCCGGCCATCCGGCCCCGCGCCGAGCGGCGCCAGGGCCGCCGCGTGGGTGGACGGGGTGATCACCGCGACCGAACCCTCGACCTCCTCCAGGAGCCGCTCGACCGCGTCCGCCACCGACGCATGCGGGTCACCGCCCAGATCCCCGACGACTGGCTCTACGCCGGTCTCTCGCACCGCGTTGGGGATGTCGGCGTCGGGGACGCTGCGGCGGATGACGGCGGCCGCGTAGTCGAAGATCTCCCGCGCGTTGCGGTAGTTGGTGTCCATGTGGAACAGCCGGCGCGGCTGCGTCCCGAACGCCTCCTCGCGCGCCACGGCGGACTCGGCGGCATCCGGCCACGAGCTCTGCGCGGCGTCCCCGACGACGGTCCACGACGCATACCGACCACGTCGACCGAGCATCCGCCACTGCATGGGCGAGAGGTCCTGCGCCTCGTCGACGAGGACGTGAGCGTACTCCTCCGCGCGGCCGATTCGCCCTTGCAGCAACCGTTCTCTGGCGTCGCTGGGAGTCAAGATGTATGCGGGTTCGGTCCGTTGCGGGCGGGTCCGGCCGCCGAGCTCCGTGACGCCGTGGGACGCGAGGTCGTCCAGCTCCTCGATCTCGTAGAAGCCGCGTTCCTCGTGTGGCTGGTCCTGCACCGGTCCGAGGCGGGCGGCGAGATCGTCGACGAGAGCGACGTCGGCCACAGACCAGGTACCCGTCTCCGCAGCGAGCCGCATGGACGCGAGGACCTCCGCAATCTCCTCGGTGTCGAGGATTCCCTTGGCGTAGCGCCCCAGACGATCCTCGTCGGCGAGCCAGAGGAGGACCTCTCGAGGGTCGAGCTGCGGCCACCAGGCGTCGAGGAACGCCTCGACGTCGAGGTGGTCCTCGAACCGGCCGATGAACTCCTCGCGCTCCATGGCACCGCTCTGCCGGAAGGCCACGTCGGCGAGTAGCTGGACCACGGTGTCGCGGGCGAGGTTGCGCTGATGTTGCCGCAGCGTCCGGGAGCGCACCTGGTCGAGGGTCTGACGAGAGAGGCGGACGGCGTAGCCCGCGACGAACGCCCGGAACTCCTCCGGGCCGTCCGGCACAGCGTCGCGCGCGGCGCGCGACAGCACCTGGCGGATCCGCAGGCTCCCCTTGACCATGGCGGCTTGCGGGGTGTCGAGGCGCTCGGTGCTCACCGCGTCGACGACGTCGCCGAGGGACCGCAGGGTAACCGTGTCCTCGCCGAGCGACGGGAGCACCCGCTCGATGTAGGACGTGTATGCGGCGGAGGGGCCGACCACGAGGATCCCGCCGGATTCGTAGCGGCGCCGGTCGCTGTAGAGCAGGTACGCGGCCCGGTGCAGGGCGACGACGGTCTTGCCGGTGCCGGGACCCCCGGTGATCTCCGTGACGCCCCGCCCGCTGGCCCGGATCGCCTCGTCCTGATGGCGCTGGATCGTCGCGACGATGTCGCGCATCTGGGTACCGCGGCTGCGGGTGAGTGCGGCCATCAGAGCGCCGTCACCGACAACCACGAGGTCCGCCGGCGCCTCGGCCACCATGAGGTCGTCCTCGATGCCGACGACGTCGGATCCCTTGCACCGCAGGACTCTTCGCCGCAGCACGCCCATCGGCTCGACCGGCGTGGCGCGGTAGAACGGAGAGGCGGCCGGAGCCCGCCAGTCGATCACGAGCGGCTCGTAGTCGTCGTCGCGGACCCCGAGCCGGCCGATGTAGCGGACCTCCCGTTCGGGGCCGTCGTCACGGTCCCGTCGCGAGGGATGGTCGATGTCGAGCCGGCCGAAGACCAGGCCCTCGTACTGGCTCTCCAGGGCGTTCCGCCGACGGGCCGCGTGGAAGACGAGGGCGTCCCGCTCGAAGAGCCCGGTCATCTCCTCCTCCCGGGCGGAGCCCACCCGGTCGGTGCGACCACGGGCCAGTCCGTCGGCCTCGACCAGTCCGGCGCGCTCGCCGGCCTTGGCCAGTTCCGTGTAGACGAGGTCGACGTGGGCCTGCTCGACGGCGATCTCGTCAGCAACGAGGGCCGACGTGGAGTCCGCCCTGCTGTCCGAACCGGTCACACACTCCGCCTGGCGAGTCGCGTTGTGGGCGTCTCGTCGGTGCCGCGACGGAGTCGCTGCGTGGAGCCGCCTCGATGGGAACCAGCAAGTCTAGTCCGCCCGCGGGGGTGGGGCCGCCAGCCGTCCGCTTACTGGCGCGTCGTCCGTTCGGCGCCAACCCGCATACCAAGCTCTGATGCGGCCAGGGGGCCGCGACGCATCGCAGTGGAGCGGAGGACTTGGTCGGGTGCCTATAGCCACCCGCGGTGCACCGCCTGGACCCCGGCCTGGAAGCGGGTCTGCGCGTCCAGGCGCTCCATGAGGTGCCGGACGCGCCGCTCGACGGTGCGCTGAGAGAACCCCGTGTGTCGCGCGATGGCGGCGTCAGTTACACCCGCCGCCATGAGGCGCAGTACCTGCGCGTCCCGGCCGTCCAGCTCGCCCTCCACGTCGTCCCCGATCGGCGTCCCGAGCTGCCAGAACCGCTCGAACACCTTGAGTCCCGCAGCTACCGCGCCCCGGGCGTGCCCCTTCATGCCCTGAGGGCCCCGGCCCTCCCCGCTCCACTCGACGATGCATGTGGCGTCATCGACGATGACGACGCTGAGCGGGAGGCTCGAGATGGACCGCTGCACCTCGCCGCCCTCCCGCCGCGCCGAGAGCGCGGTGAGGGCGCCGGGCATCTCGAGGATCTGGGTATCCCAGACGGTGAACATGCTGACCCGGCGCCCACCTGCCCCGATGGTGGGTTCGCGGTGCGACGGGAGCGGGGAGGCCATCAGTTCGAGGGTTCGGGCGGTCATGCCCCGCAAGCACCTGACCGCGGACTCGGCGAGGGCGACCGCCTCGTTGGTGGCTCTGCCGACGTGTTCGAGGTCGGTGAGGATCTCGAGGGGACCGCGCTCGTCGTCGTCGACGACCCGGGATGCGTTATAGATGCGGGAGAGGCCGTCGGCGGCCGCCCGGGCGATGCTGGCGCGACGCTCGAGGTTGAGCGCGTGGTGGTTGAGGGCGGTCAGTGGAGGCGGTACCTCGATGGCGCCGCCGGCGCGCAGCAGGATCAGCCCGCGCTCGGCCAGGGTGTGCAGCGCCGGATCCAGCCGGGCGGCCGGAAGGCCCTGGGCGAGCAGCAGTTCTCGGGTGGCTCGAGGCATGCGGATTACCGACAGGTAGACGCGCGTCGCGTCGTCGTTCGGAGACTCGAGCCAGGCGAACGCGGGCGTGTCGGTCTCCGACTCACGCCCGAGCGCGAGGGCCATGTCGGGTAAGTCCGGCACGCAGCGTCCCTCCTGTCCCCTCGCAAGCCCCTGAGGTACTGGCGGAAATCCGCCACTGACTCTACTCCGACATCTCACCTCTTTACTCCGGCGCGCTTGTTTGCCATTGTGATGCGTGTCGGTTGCGATCGACATTGCTCCGATGCCGCGGGTCCCCCTCCCAGCGGCTCGGTGCGAGAAGCGCGGTGTTCCCGGGTGATTGTCCCCCCTGCCTCCCGGGAGCACCGCGCCACGCATTTCCGGCACTGAGAGGCCGTCCTGCGACGGCGCCCGCCGCCCCGCCGCACCTCAGCCGGTGCCGCATGCTTCCGCGCCTGCCCCCACCCTCCCGGTCCCGTCCCCACGACGACTTGACGCCGCGTCAAGCGAGGTGACGCCCATTCCAACGCGGGTCCAGTCACTTGACGCTGCGTCGAGTCCACGCCGGAAGCCCCGGATGGTGCCTCCGCGCGGAGCCGCCTTCCCCCTAGGGTGGGCGCCGTGGCCGGCTGGGTAGTCCTCGTCCTCGGCTCCGGAGCCCGCGAGCACGCCCTGGTCCGGGCGCTCGCCGCCGACGACGCGGTCGACGCCGTCGTCGCTGCGCCGGGTAACCCCGGCATCGACGCCATCGCGCGCTGCGAACCGCTCGCCGACGTGACCGACGCCGCCGCCGTCCTTGACATCGCCTCCCGCCTCGGCGTCGATCTGGTCGTCATCGGCCCCGAGGCACCCCTCGTCGCCGGCATTGCCGATGTCCTCGGTGAGGGCGGTTTCCTCGTCTTCGGCCCCTCCGGCGCGGCCGCCCAACTCGAGGGCAGCAAGTCCTTCGCCAAAGAAGTGATGGCGGCCGCCAACGTCCCGACCGCCCGGGCGCATGTCTGCACGACGCTCGCCGAAGTCGACGACGCCCTCGACGACCTTGGTTCGCCGTACGTCGTCAAGGACGACGGCCTCGCCGCCGGCAAAGGCGTTGTCGTCACGGACGACGTCCACGAGGCCCGGGCGCACGCGGCCGCTTGCCTGTCGAAACGAAGCGGCCGGGTCGTCATCGAGGAGTACCTCGATGGTCCCGAGGCCTCGGTCTTCTGTATCACCGACGGCAGGACCGTCCTCGCCCTCCCCCCGGCGCAGGACTTCAAGCGCGTCGGAGACGGCGACGAGGGCCCCAACACCGGCGGCATGGGCGCCTACTCGCCCCTCGACTGGGCCCCCGCCGACCTCGACTCGCTCGTCGTCGACCGGATCGCCCAACCCACCATCGACGAGATGCGCCACCGCGGCACCCCCTATGTCGGCGCCCTCTACGTCGGCCTGGCCTTCACCGCCCGAGGTCCGCGCGTCGTCGAGTTCAACGCCCGCTTCGGCGATCCCGACGGCCAGGCCTCCCTCGCCCGGCTGCGAACGCCGCTCGCCACGCTGCTCCATGCCGCCGCCGAGGGCCGCCTCGACGAGGTCGGTGCCCTCCGGGTAGCCCGTGCGTATGCGATCACAGTGGTCGTCGCGTCCGAGGGTTACCCGGGCACTCCCCGAACTGGAGATCCCATCGCGGGCATCGAGGCCGCCGAAGCCACCTCTCCCCACGTGTACGTCCTTCACGCCGGCACCGCCCGCGACTCCGAGGGCCTCCTGGTCTCATCGGGGGGTCGTGTCCTCAACGTCGTCGCCACGGCTCCGACTCTCGCGGAGGCGCGGGACCTCGCATACCGAGCGGTCGACGAGATCCAGCTCGAGGGCAGCCACCACCGCACCGACATTGCCCTAGCCGCTGCGCGCGGAGAGGTCGCCGTCGGATGAGCCCCGCCGACCTGCCCGGGTACAGGCACGTCTATTCCGGCAAGGTCCGTGACCTGTATGCGCCGGACGACGCACCCGAGGATCGGCTCCTTCTCGTCGCCTCCGACCGCATCTCGGCGTTCGACTACGTGCTCGAGACGCCCATCCCGGACAAGGGCGCCGTCCTGACCCAGCTCAGCCTCTGGTGGTTCGACCGGCTGTCCGATCTCGTGCCGAACCACCTGGTCTCCACCGACGTGCCCGCCGAGGTCGCCGGCCGGGCCGTCCTCTGTCGCCGCCTCGAGATGGTCCCGGTCGAGTGCATCGCCCGCGCGTACCTCACCGGCGGCGGCCTCGAGGAGTACGCGCGCAAGGGCTCGGTTTCCGGGGTGCCCCTGCCGCCCGGCCTG
>JBKPQA010000261.1:0-5737 GCA_046733835.1 Actinomycetota bacterium | reverse complement strand
CGCAGATGCTGGTAACCGCCAACCCCGGCTGCCTCATGCAGGTCGCGTCCTCCATCGAGCGCTCAGGAGGACATCTGGCGCTCGCCCACACCGTCGAGGTGCTGGACGCCTCGATCCGGGGTCTGTCCCCAGCAGACCTCGGCGTCTCCTGATCGGGAGGCTCCCCACAACGCACTGAGGTGTTGCCCATGTACAGGCCGGTTCTTGACGCGGTCGCAGGGTCACTGTTCATCACCGCCCTCGTCGCCACGCTGCCGCTGCTCACCCTGTTCATCCTGCTCGGCGTCGTTCGAATGCGAGCCTGGCTCGCCTCGGTCATTGCGCTAGCCGTTGCGATTCTGGTGGCGATCATCGCCTATTCCATGCCGCTCACCCAGGCTGTCCTCGCCGCCACCGAGGGCGCCGCGTTCGGGTTCTTCCCGATCCTGTGGATCGTCATCAACGCCATCTGGATCTACAACATGACGGTCGTCACCGGCCACTTCGACGTGCTCCGACGCTCTTTCACCAGCGTCAGCGACGACGCACGAATTCAGGCCGTCATCGTCGCGTTCTGTTTCGGCGCCCTGCTCGAGGCGCTCGCCGGCTTCGGCACTCCGGTCGCGATCACCACCGTGATGCTCATGGCGTTGGGCTTCCGGCCGTTGAAGGCGGCCGCGGTCTCGTTGGTGGCCAACACGGCACCGGTCGCTTTTGGGGCGCTCGCTACACCGATCACCACGCTGGCCACCGTGAGTGGCCAGTCGGAGCACGCCTTGTCTCAGATGGTCGGGCGGCAGACACCGATCCTCGGGGTCTTCGTCCCCATGGCGCTGGTCTTCATCATCGACCGGGGCAAGGGCGTCCGAGAGACGTTACCCGCAACGCTCGCGTGCGGCCTTGCCTTCGGCATCACCCAGTTCGTCACCTCGAACTACATCTCGACGCAGCTCACCGACATCGTCGCGTCGCTCGTGAGCGCCCTGGTCGTCGTCCTCGTGATGCGGGTATGGCAGCCGACGAGCCGATACGTCGAGTCCGACACCGACGGCGACGTGCTGGCCGGTGCAGGCACCGGAGCCGCGGCTCAGGCCGCTGCCTCGACCGGAGCTCCAGCTGCGACTCCTGCCGCCGCCCGAGCCGGCCGTGATGACCGAGGGGGTTCGGATCACCCGATCGGCGAGGGCGTGGGCACCGGCGAGGAGTTCGCCGCCCGCGACGCCGCGGCCCACGACACGCGCTCCGACGTCATCAAGGCGTACGCGCCGTACGTCATCGTCGTTCTCGTCTTCGTCCTCGCCCAACTCCCCGGCATCAAGGACCTCCTCGCCGCCAAGTGGGCCAACCCGTCGTTCACTTGGCCGGGGCTGGAACTCCAGACACCCGAAGGAAAGCCGTCCACGATTCCGACCTTCCGTTTTAACTGGCTCGGCGCGACCGGGACGCTGGTCCTCATCGCGGGGCTCATCACCATCCCGGTGATCGGGATCAGCTGGGGCAAGGCTGTGCGGGTCTACGGGCAGACGTACAAGCAGCTGGCCGCCGCCATCGTGACCGTCATGGCGGTCCTCGCCCTGGCCTATGTCATGAACGCTTCGGGGCAGACGTCCACCCTGGGCTCCTGGCTCGCCGCGTCCGGCGGCCTCTTCGCCATCCTGTCGCCGATTCTCGGATGGCTCGGTGTCGCCGTCACCGGCTCGGACACGTCGTCGAACAGCCTCTTCGGAGCGCTCCAGGTCTCCGCCGCGAGGCAGGCGGGACTCAACCCGCTGCTCATGGCGGCGTCGAACTCGTCCGGTGGCGTCCTCGGGAAGATGATCTCCCCGCAGAACCTCGCCATCGCCGCGGGGGCGGTCGCCATGGCGGGCAAGGAGGGAGACATCTTCCGAAGGGTGCTGGGCTGGTCCATTGGCTTCTTGGTGTTCATGTGCGTGCTCGTCTACCTCCAGTCCACTCCGGTGCTGTCCTGGATGGTCCCCTGAGTCACCCCACGACGTTCCGCTCCGATACTCCATGAGGACGCCGACTAGGGTCGATCCATGAAGGTCGCATTGATGCTCACATGCATCAACGACGCCCTCTTCCCCGATACCGGCAAGGCGGTCGTCCGGCTGCTGCGCCGGCTCGGGGTGGACGTCGACTTCCCGACGGGCCAGACGTGCTGCGGTCAGCCGATGATCAACACCGGGTACCTCGACGAGGCGATTCCGGCTGTGCGGCAATGGGTTTCGGCGTTTCGGGGGTACGACGCCATCGTCGTGCCATCCGGGTCCTGCGCAGGTGCGGTCCGCCACCAGCACGAGATCGTGGCGCGCCGCTCCGGCGACCCCGCGCTCGAGGAGGCGGTACGCGAAACCGGCCCCCACGCATACGAGCTCACCGAGTTCCTGGTCGACGTGCTCGGCGTCGAGGACGTGGGGGCGTACTTCCCGCACCGCGTGACGTACCACCCCACCTGTCACTCGTTGCGGATGCTGGGGGTCGGCGACCGGCCGACCCGGCTGCTGCGCAACGTCCGCGGCATCCGGCTCGTCGAGCTCCCGGCCGCCGAGGAGTGCTGTGGGTTCGGCGGAACGTTCGCGGTGAAGAACGCGGAGACATCGGTGTCCATGGGTTTCGACAAGGTGCGGCACGCCCGTGCGACCGGCGCAGAAGTTCTCGTGGCCGGCGACAACTCGTGCCTCATGCACCTCGGCGGCATCCTGTCGAGGGAACAGGCGGGTATGCGAGTGATGCACCTCGCTGAGGTCCTCGCGTCGACGGAGGCCTCCTGATGAGCGCGACCTTCGTCGGGATGCCGCCGTTCCCCAAGGCGGCGCACGCCGCCCTCGCGGACACCCAGCTCCGCGCAAACCTTGCCCACGCGACCCGGACCATCCGCGACAAGCGAGCGAGGGTCGTGGGCGAGGTCGACGACTGGGAAGCGTTGCGCACCAAGGCCGCCCGGATCAAGGACGAGACGTTGGCTCGGCTGGACGAGCACCTGGTCCGGCTCGAGGAGTCGCTCACCGCCCGTGGCGCAGTCGTGCACTGGGCGCGCGACGCCGCCGAGGCCTGCGAGGTCATCGGGCAGATCGCTCGCGATCACGGTGCTCATGAGGTGGTCAAGGTCAAGTCGATGGCCACCCAGGAGGTGGAGCTGAACGAAGCCCTTGCGGCGCAAGGGATCTCAGCGTGGGAGACCGACCTGGCCGAGCTCATCGTCCAGCTCGGCGACGACCTCCCCTCTCACATCCTCGTCCCGGCGATCCACAAGAACCGGGCCGAGATCCGCGAAATCTTCCGTTCGCGGATGGCGGCGGCCGGACGTCCGGCGCCGGACGACCTGACCGACGCGCCGGTCGAGCTGGCCGCCGCGGCGCGCCAGCACCTGCGCGAGAAGTTCCTGCGGGCGACGGTCGCGGTGTCGGGCGCCAACTTCGCGGTCGCCCAGACCGGCACGCTCGTGGTCCTCGAGTCCGAGGGCAACGGCCGGATGTGCCTGACCCTCCCCCAGGTCCTCGTCAGCCTGGTCGGCATCGAGAAGGTCGTGCCGACGTTCGAGGACCTCGACGTCTTCCTCCAGCTGCTGCCTCGGTCGAGCACCGGGGAGCGGATGAACCCGTACACCTCCATGTGGACCGGCGTGACGCCAGGCGACGGCCCGCAGGAGGTGCACGTCGTTCTCCTGGACAACGGCCGCACCAATGTCCTCGCCGACGAGGTGGGCCGGCAGGCGTTGCGCTGCATCCGGTGCTCGGCCTGCCTCAACGCGTGCCCCGTCTACGAGCGGACGGGCGGGCACGCATACGGGTCCGTCTATCCCGGCCCGATCGGCGCGATCCTCAATCCGCTGTTGAAGGGCGTGGGCCACGATCCGCAGGTCGACTCGCTCCCGTACGCGTCCTCGCTGTGCGGGCGGTGCTATGAGGTGTGCCCCGTCCAGATCGACATCCCGTCGGTCCTCGTCCACCTGCGGGCCAAGGTGGTCGACGCCCATCGCGACGGCCGGCCGAAGGGCCAGGACCTCGCGATGCGCGGCGCCGCACTGGTCTTCAAGGACGGGCGGCGGATGGGGTATGCGGTGAAGGCCGGCTCCGTCGCCAACCGGGTCGTCTCCATGGTGAGCCGCCGGACGCTGCCCGGTGGGCGCACGGCGATCGGCCGTATTCCGGGACCGGGCGCCTCGGCGTGGACTGCCGCACGCGACCTGCCGGCGCCACCGCGCCAGTCGTTCCGGTCATGGTGGGCCAAGACCGACGGCGGCCGGAACGAGGCGCCATGACGGCGCGCGAGGACATCCTCGGGCGAGTGCGTTCCGCCCTCCGGCAATCCCCCGGTGGAGGTTTATCCGAGCGCTCTAGCGCTCCCAGCACCCTCCACCCGAGCGCGGTGGCCGGCGCAGGCGCCGTCGACCTGTTCGTCGAGCGGGTCGAGGACTACCGCGCCGTCGTGGTGAGGTGCGGGCCGGACGACGTGGCGGAACGGGTCCGCGAGGGACTGGCGGGTAGCCGCCGGGTCGTCGTGCCGGCCGGCTTCCCGGACGCCTGGGTGCCCGACGGCTTCGAGCGCCTGGCCGACGACCCACCGCTCGGCGCGAACGCGCTGGACGAGGTGGACGCTGTGGTCACGACCGCCGCCCTCGGCATCGCGGTCACCGGGACGATCGTCCTCGACCACGGTCCTGGCCAGGGTCGGCGCGCGCTGAGCCTCGTGCCGGACCGGCACGTCTGCATCGTGACCGCCGACCAGGTCGTCCCCGACGTTCCCGAGGCGGTGCGACGGCTCGACCCCGTTCGCCCACTCACATGGATCAGCGGTCCGAGCGCCACGAGCGACATTGAGCTCGACCGCGTCGAAGGTGTCCACGGCCCGCGAAATCTCCACGTCCTCGTCGTGGATACGTAGCCGGTACCTCTCCGCGCTTCTGAGGCCGCTCACCCCGATAGGTTGCGGCCATGGCGGAGGCAGCGACCCGATTGTCCGAGGCGGACCTTGAGTTCCTGGTCGGCCAGACCACGACGCTCGTCGACTTCGCCAAGCGCAGTCCGCACCCGGACGGCGGCTTCGCCTGGCTCGACGACGACGGCAAGCCGTTGCTGGACCGACCGGTCGAGCTGTGGATCACGTGCCGGATGCTCCACGTCCTCGCCCTGGCCGAGATCCTCGGCGACACCTCCTGCCGGCCACTCGTCGAGAACGGCCTGGCGGCGCTGCGCGGGCGCCTTCGCGACGAGGAGTACGGCGGCTGGTATGCGTCGGTGACGACCGACGAGGACGGCACCTCCGTTCCCGACGACGACACCAAAGCCGCATACGCCCACGCATTTGTCATCCTGGCCACGTCCTCCGCGGTCGCTGCCGGCCATGAGGATGCCCGCCCGATCCTCGACGACGCGCTCGCCGTCTTCGACCGGTTCTTCTGGCGCGACCCCGACGGCATGGCGGTCGACGTCTACGACCGGACCTTCGAGCACGCCGACCCGTACCGCGGGGTCAACGCCAACATGCACACGGTCGAGGCGCTCCTGGCCGTGCATGACGTCACCGGCGATGAGGTCCACCTCCAGCGGGCGCTCACCATCACCAGCCACGTCGTCAATGACTTCGCCAAGAACAACGGCTATCGCCTGCCCGAGCACTACGACGAGCAGTGGCGGGTCCTGCTCGACTACAACCGCGACCAGCCGCGCGACCGGTTCCGTCCGTACGGCGTCACGATCGGCCACCTCATGGAATGGGCCCGCCTGGCCCTACACGTACGCAGCGCGCTGGCGCG
>JBKPQA010000260.1:0-9458 GCA_046733835.1 Actinomycetota bacterium | reverse complement strand
GCAATCGCTTCGGGAAAGTCCATCACGCCGTTCGTGGTGGAAAGTGCACACAAGGAGAACACATGATGCGCACCAGGAAGGGCGCGACCGGTCTCGCCCTTGGCGCGGTCGTTGCCCTCGCTGCGGCGGCGTGCAGTAGCTCGGGAGGCGGCGGTGCGTCCGCGACGAGCGCTGCGGCCGCACCTCAGAAGGGCGGCACGCTCTATATCCTGAACCTCGGGCCGCACAACGGTCTGGACCCACAGCAGAGCTACGTCGGCGCGGACCTCGAGTTCGCTGCCCGCGCGTACGCCCGCAGCCTCGTCACCTACTCGATCGGCCCGGACAGCAAGCTGGTCCCCGACCTGGCGACCGACACCGGCCAGGTATCCGACGGTGGCAAGACGTGGAAGTTCACCCTGATCGACACGGCCAAGTGGCAGGACGGCCAGCCCGTCAAGTGCGAGGACATCAAGTACGGAATCTCCCGCACCTTCGCGACCGACGTGATCTCAAACGGCCCGACCTACATCCTCCAGTACCTCGACGTCCCGAAGGACGCCGACGGTGCGCCCGTCTACAAGGGCCCCTACAAGAACGAGGGCGTCGCCGAGTTCGACAAGGCCATCACGTGCGAGGGCAACACTCTGACCCTGCACTTCGGCACCCCGTGGGCGGACTTCAACTACGCCACAGCCTCGCTCGCGGCGTTCTCGCCGGTCCGCAAGGACAAGGACAAGGGTGACAAGTCCCTGTTCGAGGTCTTCTCGAACGGTCCGTACATGCAGGAGGGCACGTTCGACCCGAACAAGGGCGGCACGTGGGTTCGCAACCCCAACTGGGACGAGAACGCTGACAAGAACCGCAAGGCCTACCCCGACAAGATCGTCGACGTCGAGGGCATCCAGAGCGAGCAGGTCTTCCAGCGGCTCCTGGCCGACGGTGGTGAGGACAAGACGGCCATCACATGGACCACGGCTCCGCCGTCGGTGCTCCCGCAGATCGCCTCGAACCCGACCGCCCAGAGCCGCACGATCAACACCGACGCTCCGTACGTCGACTACGTGCAGCCGAACGTCACGACCGAGGTCATGAAGGACCCCAAGGTCCGCCAGGCCTTCGCGATGGCAACCAACCGGGACGCCTACGTCACCGCCAACGGCGGCCCGCAGGTCATGACCCCGACCTACATGATCTGCAACCCGGTGCTGAAGTGCTACAACAAGGACTTCAACCCGTTCGGCGCACCCACCTCGGGCGACCCGAACGCGGCCAAGAAGGTTCTGCAGGATGCGGGCAAGACGCTGCCGATCAACATCACGGTCGCGTACCGCAAGACGGCCACCCGTGACGCGTCGTTCGCGGCTCTGAAGCAGACCTGGGACCAGGCTGGCTTCAACGTCACGCTCGAGGGCGTCGCCAGCAGCGGTTACTACCGTCAGATCTCCAACGTCTCGTTCAAGAACCGCGACGCGTTCTACGCGAGCTGGGGTGCTGACTGGCCCTCCGGCTCCACGGACATCCCGCCGCTGTTCGACGGCCGTATCAACCTGACGGAGGGCTCCTCCAACCAGGACTACGGCTGGTACAACAACGACGCTGTCAACAAGGCGATCGACGCCGCCTACCTGATCCCGGACGCTGACGCCCGTGAGAAGGCTTGGGGTGAGGTCGACCAGATGATCAGCAAGGACGGTGGGGTCATCCCGCTGACCAGCCAGAAGTTCACCTTCGTCAACGGCTCCCAGGTCAAGGGTGCCCAGGTGAACGACCAGTTCGGCGGGTACATCGACCTCGCCACCGTCTCGGTCAAGTGACGTCGGACCGTCCGGGTGGGCTCCGGCCCACCCGGACGGAATTCGCGGCACCAGACCACTGACACAACGCTGTGCCGGGCGGGAGACTAGTCACCCGCCCGGCACAACGGCGAACGGAACGTCCACTGAGAGGCAGGTGAGAGGCCCCAACGGGTCCGCGCCATGTTCTTCTACATCGTTCGACGGCTCATCTCCGTCGTGATCATGCTCTTCGTCATCAGTGCCACGACGTTCCTCATCTTCTTCGCCTCGCCCATCGATCCCGCGTCGCTCACCTGCGGCAAGAGCTGCACCCCCGCCGTCATCGAGGGCAACCGGGTCAAGCTGGGCTACGACGACCCCGTTCCCGTGCAGTACGTCAAGTTCCTCCAGGGCCTGTTCGTCGGGCGCGACTACCCCGACGACCCGGAGGTCAAGGCGAGGGCCCCGCAGCTGGTCACGCACTGCGACGCCCCATCGCTGGGCTACTCCACGGTCAAGACCAAGTGCGTGACCGACATCGTCAAGGAGGCGCTGCCGATCACCGCGTCGATCGCCATCGGCGCCTTCGTCATCTGGATCATCACCGGGGTCCTCTTCGGCATCATCGCCGCCCTCAACCGAGGTCGCTGGCCGGACCGCGTGCTCGTCGGTCTGGCGCTCATCGGGTACTCGGTGCCGAGCTTCTTCATCGGTGTTCTGCTGCTGACCTTCGTCTCCATCAAGTGGCAGCTGTGGCCGCTGCCGCAGTACACGTCGCTCACGGACAACCCGCTGCTCTGGGCACAGGGCATCTTCCTGCCGTCACTTGCCCTCGCGGCGGTCTTCGGGGCGAGCTACGTGCGGCTGACCCGGGCGTACATGCTCGAGACGATGTCCGAGGACTACATCCGCACTGCCCGCGCCAAGGGCGTCAAGGAGACCACGGTCATCCGCCGTCACGGGCTGCGGGCCGCACTGACTCCGATCGTCACGGCCGCCGGCCTGGACCTCGGTGGCCTGCTCGGTGGTGCCATCGTCAGCGAGCAGGTGTTCAACTTCACCGGCCTGGGGTGGAACTCAATCCAGGCCATCAACAACGCCGACCTGCCGGTGATCGTCGCAGTGGTCGTTGTGGCCTCCTTCTTCATCGTCATAGCGAATCTGGTGGTCGACGTGCTCTACGGTGTGATCGACCCACGGGTACGACTGAGCTGACGGACCGCATACGCTGCCCCTAACCGCCGGCCGAAACCCAGGGTCGAAGGAGAGCACATCGATGGCACTGCGCGACGCGACCACACCGGCCGAGGCACCCGCACCCGGCGCCGCCACCACCGCCGCCGGATACCTCGAGCTGCGGGACGTGAAGGTTCACTTCCCTACGGACGACGGCTTGGTCAAGGCGGTCGACGGGCTGAGCTTCACGCTCGACCGCGGCCAGACCATCGGCATCGTCGGTGAATCTGGCTCCGGTAAGTCGGTGACGAGCCAGGCCATCCTCGGACTGCACCGCCGTAGCCGGGCCAAGACATCGGGGTCGATCTTCCTCGACGGCGAAGACCTCATGACCGTCAGCAACGAGCGGCTGCGCACCCTACGTGGCAACAAGATGGCGATGATCTTCCAGGACCCGCTGTCGGCGCTGCACCCCTATTACACGGTGGGTGCCCAGATCGTCGAGGGCATCCGGGTCCACCACCCCGACATGTCGAAGAGCGCGGCGAAGAACCGCACGATGGACCTGCTCGGCCGGGTCGGCATCCCGAACCCGAAGAAGCGGGTCGACCAGTACCCCCACGAGTTTTCCGGCGGTATGCGGCAGCGGGCCATGATCGCCATGGCCCTGTCCAACGACCCGTCGCTGCTCATCGCCGACGAGCCGACCACGGCCCTCGACGTGACCGTCCAGGCCCAGATCCTCGACCTCATGCGCGACCTGCAGCAGGAGTTCGGGTCGGCCATCATCATGATCACGCATGACCTCGGCGTCGTCGCGGAGATGGCCGACGAGATCCTCGTCATGTACGGCGGCAAGGCCGTCGAGCATGGCAGAGTCGACCAGGTCTTCTACTCCCCCGAGATGCCATACACCTGGGGTCTCCTCACGTCCATGCCGCGTCTCGACCGGGTCCGCAAGGAGCGCCTCGACCCCGTGCCCGGCAACCCTCCATCGTTGATCAACGTGCCGTCCGGCTGTGCCTTCCACCCACGGTGCGGATACCGCTCGGAGGTTCCCGACGACAACTGCCGGACCGTGGTCCCGGAGCTCCTCGACGCGGGTGGTGAGCACCTCGTGCGGTGCCACATCCCTCCGCCGCGGCGACGTGAGCTGTTCGAGTCCGACGTCAAGCCGCGGCTCTGAGGAGGACCCATGAGCAGTTATGACGACGAGCGCGACAACCCGGAGATGCGCGAGGACCGGCGGGCGGCGAACCTCATCGGCGCCACGCCGGGGCCCTGGGACGACACCGAGCAGGCGGAGAAGGACCGTCGCCTGGTCCCGCATGAGACACCGGAGGGCTCGGACGACAACGAGCTGAGCGCCGAGCAGGCGGCTGCCGACGCTGCTGAGCGGGCGCGGCATACCGAGGCTCAGCGGCTCCCGCCGACCGCCGAGGTCGAGGCCATGCGGGTCTCACAGGAGGTCGCCGACGACGCTCCGGAAAGCCTGCCCGCCGACACGACCACGGAGGAGTTCACCGCGGCGGCGACCCCGGACGACTCCGTCGGCACGGCACCAGTCAACCTCGACGAGGTGACGGTCGTCCGTGACCCTGAGACGGGGCGGATCGTCGAGAGCTCAGCGTTCACCGGGCCGCCCTTGCTCAAGATCGTCGGCTTGCAAAAGCACTTCCCGCAGTTCCGTCAGACCCTGATCCGTCACGCGGACGCTCCGGTCAAAGCGGTGGATGGGATCGACCTCAGCCTGTGGCCGGGCGAGACCGTCGGCCTGGTGGGCGAGTCCGGGTGCGGGAAGTCCACGGCGGGCCGCACCCTGTTGCGGCTCCTCGAGCCGACGGGTGGCACGATCGAGTTCGCGGGCCAGGACATCACCACCGTCAAGGGCGATACCCTGCGCAAGCTGCGCCGCGAGATGCAGATGATCTTCCAGGATCCCTACGGCTCGCTGAACCCGCGGCAGACGATCGGGTCGATCATCGCCGCGCCGTTCGACATCCAGGGCATCAAGCCCGAGGGGGGCGCGCGGAAGACGGTCCAGAACCTCATGGAGCGCGTCGGTCTCAACCCCGAGCACTACAACCGGTACCCGCACGAGTTCTCCGGCGGCCAGCGGCAGCGCATCGGCGTTGCCCGAGCCATCGCTCTGCGGCCGAAGCTGATCGTGTGCGACGAGCCGGTCTCGGCGCTCGACGTGTCGATCCAGGCGCAGGTCATCAACCTATTGGAAGACATCCAGAACGAGCAGAACCTCGCCTACGTCTTCATCGCCCACGACCTGTCCGTCGTCCGGCACATCTCGGACCGCGTCGTGGTCATGTACCTCGGCAAGGTCATGGAGGAGGCTCCCCGCGACAGGCTCTACGAGCACCCGCTGCACCCCTACACCCATGCCCTCCTCTCGGCAGTCCCCACGCCGGACCCCAACAAGGAGGCGATGAAGGACCGCATCCTGCTCACGGGCGACCTGCCGTCGCCGCAGAACCCGCCGAGCGGATGCGTCTTCCGGACCCGATGCCCCAAGGCCCAGCAGAAGTGCGCCGACGAGATTCCCCTGCCCGTCGAAAGGGCCCCGGGCCACCGGGTCGCCTGCCACTTCCCCGAAGACCGACAGGTCGTCTGAGGTCGGGTCCGCCTCAACGGTCGCCCCATGAGCCGACTGCTGTTCGTCCATGCGCACCCGGACGACGAGACCCTGACCTGCGGCATCACGATGGCCCATCACGTCGCCCTCGGTGACGACGTACACGTCCTCACCTGCACCCTGGGTGAGGAGGGGGAGGTGGTCCCGCCCGACCTGGCCCACCTCTACGGTGCGGAGGGGGATCCGCTAGGTCCCTTTCGCCTCAACGAGGTTCGCGAGGCGATGCGCCGGCTCGGCGTCCACCACACCGTCCTCGGTGCCGATGAGGCGGCGGGACGGCTTTCGCTCTTCCGGGACAGCGGGATGGCCGGTACGCCGTCGGGGCAGCATCGGCGCGCCTTCGCCGCGGCCGACGTCGAGGAGATCGGTGCGCTTGTTGCCGACCACATCCGGGCGCTGCAGCCTGACGTCGTCGTCACCTACGACCCAACAGGCGGTTACGAGCACCCCGACCACGTCCACACCCATCGGGTGACAATGGCGGGGCTCCGGCAGCTCACGGAAGGTGAGCGACCCGCATACACCTTCCACATCCACACGCCGCGGTCCTGGGTGCGGGCCGACCGGCGGTGGGTGCGAGAGCACGTTCCGGCCGACCTCGGCTTGGCCTACCCCGCGGACGACGACCCGTTCATCTCCTCGACGGTGGACGACGACCTCATCACCCATGTCGTCGTCGACCCCGTCCACCTGCCCGCCCAGATCGACGCACTCGACGCCCACCGGACGCAGCTTCGAGTGTGGCAGGGCGGCTATTACGCCCTCACCAATCACGTTGTCGCCCGCCTGGCGGGGCGGGAGGCGTTCGTGCGCGTCGACCCGGCCACGGGGCAGCGCCTCGACGATGGAGCCGTGGCCAGCGGCCTGTTGCCTGCTCGCTAGGCTCGCTGGTCGTGCGCCTCGACCGCTACGACGAGCCGTCATCTGACGTCTATCGGCTCGCGGTCGGACGCCTGGCCACCGGGGTCACCATCGTCTCGAGCCGCCTGGGCGGCATCGACCACGCGATGACCGCCAACGCCGTCGCCTCGGTGTCGCTCGAGCCGCTGTTGGTGCTGGTATGCGTGGAGCGCGAAGCCCGGTTTCACGACGCGATCGTCGAGAGCGGAATCTGGGGGATCAGCATCCTGCCCTCGACCGCGCGAGCCACCGCTGACTGGCTGGCCACCCGCGGGCGGCCGCTCCACGGGCAACTCGACCGCGTCCCCATCCATCGCGGCGTGACGGGAGTCGCTCTCCTCGACGAGTCGCTCTCGACGCTGGAGTGCGAGAGCACGGACACGTGTGCGGGTGGCGACCACACCATCGTTGTGGGACGCGTCCTGTCCGTGGAGATCAGCGACCGGCCGGGGGACGCCCTCGTGTACTACCGCGGCCGCTACGACTCGCTCGCCTGACATGGTCCGGCTCAGGCTGCCGGCGCCGTACGACGTGCCGTGGATGACCTGGTACCTGTCGGCGCACGCGGTCCCGGGCGTCGAGCGATGGACGAACGGCCGGTATGCGTGTGCCGTCCGGTCCGCCGACGGGCCTGATGTCATCTGGCTCGACTTCACCACTCGCGACGGTGAGGTCGTGGTGGCCCAGGAGCGCGCCGGCCGGCCCAGGACGGCCATGCTCACCCGCATACGGGCCCTCCTCGACCTCGATACCAACGCGCACGCCGTCGGGAACCACCTGTCCCGGGACCCGGGATTGGCGCCGTCGGTGGCAGCGGCCCCGGGCCTTCGGGTTCCGGGCGCGCTCGATGGGTGGGACCTCCTGCTGCGCACCATGGTGGGCCAGCAGATTTCGCTGCGCGCGGCGCGAACGCACCTGGCGCGGTTGGCGGCCGCCCTAGGAGAGCCGATGGGGGAACTGCGGCTTCTGCCGTCGGCCGAGGCGGTCGCCGACCAAGGTGAGCGCGTGCTCACCGGTCCACGGAAGCGGATCGCCGCCGTGATGAGCGCGGCGGCGGCGGTGGCGGACGGGTCGCTGGATCTCTCGCCGACCCGAGAGCCGGAGGCGCTGCACGCCGAGCTCCTGGCACTGCGCGGCGTGGGACCGTGGACGGCGTCGTATGTCACGATGCGGCTGACGGGTGATCCCGACCGGTTGCTGGCGACCGACCTGGTCGTGCGGCAGGGGGCCGACGTGCTCGGGGCCGATCTTCGCCACGCGGAGCGCTGGGCGCCGTATCGCTCCTACGCGACGATGCACCTCTGGCGCGCCGCGCTCAGCGCCAGGCCGACGCATACCTGGCCGTTCGGCAACGATTCGGTGTCGGAGCGCCTCTCCGAGGGATCGAGCGCGCGAGGGGTCCGTAACCCCTCGTAGGGTCCTCACATCAACCGCCGGCGCTCGAGGCCAGGACGCACGGCCGAGAGGGAAGGTGTGACCGTGCCGACGGGCCGAGCCAGGACCGCGCTGTGGGCGGGCATCGGGCTCGCCTTGGGAGCGGCGGCCTATCTGGTGCTTGCGCTGGTTCTGGCCCGGCAGGTGCCGACCACGGGTTTCGTCGAGGGAGTCGACATCCGGGGTCTGTCGCGCGAGCAGGCCGTGACCCGGCTGGAGCGCGATCTCGCGACGGTCGCCGACGCGGAGATCGTCGTGACAGCGGGCCAGTCCGGCCGCACGTTCGCCGTGCAGCCCGAGGAGGCGGGCCTCGTTCTCGACGTCCCTGGCACCCTCGACCGGCCAGCGGCATTCACGCTCGACCCGGTTCGGATCTGGCAGCACCTCAGCGGTTCCGTTGAGCGCGAGGTGGCCACGACGGTCGATGAGGCGCGGCTCACCACGGTTGTGACCGCCCGCGCGGCGGAGGCGGCGGTCGCTCCGAAGGACGGCTCCGTGACGTTCGCCGACGGGATGGCGACCGGGGTGCCGGCGGTCACCGGCGTCACGGTGCCGGTCGATCCGCTGGTTCGTCAGCTGGCAGCGGCGTATCCACGGGCGACGGCCGTCACGGCCGAGGTCACGCTGACGCCACCAACCGTGACCCAGGAGGCCGTGGACGCCGCATTGGAGTCGTTCGGCCGGCCGGCGATGTCGGGACCAGTGACGGTGGTGGCAGGTTCGGCCAGCGCGTCGCTGACTCCAGCTCAGCTGGCTCCCGTGCTGACGATGGAACCGAACGCCGAAGGCGCGCTGAGCCCCGTGGTCGACCGGGCCAAGCTCGGCCCCCTCGTGAACGAGGCGCTGGGCAGTGCGCTGCCGAAGCCGCAGGAGGCCCGGATCGTCATCGAGGACGACGTTCCGAAGGTCCTGCCCTCGGTGGACGGGGTCACGGTGGATCCCGCCACGTCCGCGGATGTCCTCGTCGCAGCGCTGACAGCGACGGACCGGACGGCGCAGCTCGCGATGACCGCAGCGCGTCCGGCGTTCACGACGGAGGCGGCCGAGGCGCTCGGCGTCACCGAGATCGTGGCGTCGTTCGACTCGCGCTTCCCGTACGACCCGTCGCGGACCGCGAACCTCGTCACCGCGTCCAACACCATCAACGGGACGTTGGTGAAACCGGGAGAAACGTTCAGCCTCAACGGAATCCTCGGCGAGCGCACGGAGGAGAAGGGCTACCGCGAGGGCTACGTCATCGAGAGCGGACGTCTCGTCAAGGGCATCGGTGGTGGCGTCTCGCAGGTGTCGACCGTCGTCTACAACCTCGCCTGGTTCTCCGGTGCGACGCTGGTGGAGCACACACCGCACGCCTTTTACATCTCGCGGTACCCCGAGGGTCGTGAGGCCACGGTCTACTGGCCGGGCATCGACAACCGGTTCACGAACAGCACGCCGCACGGGATGTTGATCCAGATCTGGGTGGCCGGCAGCCAGGTCCATGGTCGGATCTGGAGCACCAAGACGTACGACGTCGAGGCGGTCAAAGGCCCTCGGACGAATAT
>JBKPQA010000259.1:0-3432 GCA_046733835.1 Actinomycetota bacterium | reverse complement strand
TACGGCGGTGCCAAGGACGGCATCGAGTCGCGGCTCTACTGGCCTGGCCGTGGCGAGGTGCCGGTCGCCGAGCTGGTCCTCCGCCACCTCCTGCCGCTGGCCTACGAGGGGCTCACCCAGTGGGGAGTGTCGGCCGAGGTCCGCGACCGGTACCTGTCGATCATCGAAGGGCGTTGCCTCAGCGGCCGTAACGGGGCGTCCTGGCAGATTGAGACGACGCGACGGCTGGAGGAGGGCGGGCTGTCCCGGCACGAGGCGTTGCGTCAGATGCTCGTTTCCTACGCGGAGAACATGCACGCCAACGCGCCGGTGCACACCTGGCCCGTGCCGTAGCACTTCTTGCGGCGGTCGGCACGCCTAGCGCAGCTGCCGCGGCCCTTGACGCCCTTGACATACGCTGGTCGCATGACGGACCAGGTCGCTCCGATCACCGAGAAGAACGTCGTCACCATCGGCGAGCTTCTCGATCGTGTCGAGCAGCAGCTCAAGGACCGCGCCGACGAGCTGGCCCAGCAAGGCCGCAGCCTGCGCTCACTCGGCAACGTCGACGACCTCGCCGGCCGAATGGTTGCCGCCCTTCCGAGCGTCCACCCCTGGGACACCGCCATCGGGCCGTTTTACGACACCGCCGGGCTGATGCGGTGGCTGGGCGTGAGCCGTCAGGCGCTGGCCGACCGGGAACGCCGAGGCACCCTGCTGGCCTGCCGGACCTCCGACGGGCACCTCGTCTACCCGGTTCTCCAGTTCGGCCGCAACGGACAGGTGCGTCCGGGCGTCGTGGACGCCGTGGGCATCCTCAAGCGCGCCGGCGCCGACGGCTGGGCGATCGGCACCTGGTTGACCACGCCGAGCGCGGCGTTCGATGACGACAGCGCCGTCGACTACCTGGTCGTCCACCGCTCCTCCAAGGAGGCGGTCGACCGCGTCAGAGCCGTCGCCGCGGCTGACGCCGGCGCGTGGGCCCGATGACCCGCGAGGTCGTCGCCCAACAGCCACCTTCCGTACCCCTTGACGGCTTCCCGACCCGTCGGATCACGCCGGACCAGGCTCTCCAGCGCGCTCACACCGTGGCGTACGGGCCGTGGTGGTTCGGCAGCGACGGCCTCGGTCGGTTCGACCTGCCGCTGCCGCGAGGCACCTGTTACCTGGCCGACTCCGCGGTGGTCGCGGTTCGGGAACGGCTCGGCATCGTCCTCGGCGGTCGCCCCGTGGTCCCGGCCTCCCTCCTGACCTACGTCGTCGTCTCAACGCTGCGCCTGCCGGAGAACCGTGACCTGGCCGACGTGGAGTCTTCCGACGCCACGCGGTTCGGCGTCACCCGAGAGCTCGAGACGATGGTCCCGTATGCGGTTCCGCAGGCCTGGGCGCGGGCCTTCGACGCCGCGGGGATCGGGGGGGTGGCCTACGGTCCGCGGTTTACCACCGGAGAGGCGGTGTCCTATGCGGTCTTCGGTCCCGCCGGCATCGCGCCGTGGCCGGTGGACCCGGAACCGGTTCGCGCGGTTGACGTTCCGGGCGTCCCGGTCGCCCTCGACCCGCCGAGACGGTGGGATGTCACCGTCGTCCGACCGCCGCGCACCCGGACCCGCTGAACCACCCCACGAAGTTTCCCGCTTCGCGACGATACTTCGCAGGGACCCCGCGCTCCGCTCCCATACTTCGCGGGGACCCCGACTGAGCGGTCAGTGGGAGAGCGACTTCTGGTTCCAGGTGCGGATCGCCGGCTGCTCACGCTCCCACTCCAGGACGCTGATCGAGCCGGCGTCCAGCAGCAGCTGGGCACCCATCCGAACCTCCTGACGCAAAAACACCGTCGCGAGGATTCGTAGGTAGTGCCCGTGACCGACCAGCGCCACGTTGCCGTCCTCGAGGATCGGCATGACGTCCCGCAACACCGCCGAGGCTCGAGCGGCGACCTCCTCGACGGTCTCGCCCGGGGTGTCACCCGGCACCACGCCGTCCGCGAAGACCGTCCACCTGTAGCCGAGCCGCGCGCGAATCTCCTTGGTCGTCAACCCTTCGTATCCGCCGTAGTCCCATTCGACGAGCCGTGGGTCGATGGTGTACTCGGTGAGACCGGCCAGCTCCGCCGTGCGACGGGCGCGCTGCAGCGGAGAGACGATCACCTTGTCGAAGTGCCAGCCCTCGAGCAGCTTCGCCACCCGCTTGGCTGCCTCCTCACCCTCGGGCAGCAGCTGCAGATCGGTGACCCCGGTGTGCTGTCCGGACTTCGACCACTCCGTCTCACCGTGGCGCAGGAGAACGAGGTGGCCCTGGGGTTCGGGTGGCGACGTCGGGACGCTGGTCACGTCGCCACTGTAGGGGTGGCGCTCTGGCAGGGTGTGCCCATGGACCTGGCCTACCGCATCGTGAACGTCTTCACCGTCGGCGACGACCCGTTCTCGGGCAACCCACTCGCCGTGTTCGAGGACGCGGCGGGCATCACGGAGGCCCAGATGCAGGCCATCGCCCGCCAGCTCAACCTGTCCGAGACCACCTTCGTCACCGCGCGAGGCGGCGACGACGTCGACGCGGAGGTGCGGATCTTCACGCCGGAGTACGAGCTGCCGTTCGCCGGCCATCCAACCCTCGGCACGGCATACGTGGTGTCATCGCTGTCGTCAGGTCTAAGGGACGTCCTCCTCGGTATGCCGGCCGGCCGAGTTCCGGTGTCTTACAACGGTTCTCAATGGGTCCTGACCACGGCCGTCGCCCCGACGACTCGTCCCGTGGAGGTTCCTCTGGAGGACCTCGCGGCGATGGTCGGGGTCGACGCCGGAGACATGGGTGACGACCCCCTCTGGGTCGACACCGGCGTCGAGCAGCTGATCCTTCCGCTGCGGTCGGTCGACGCCGTGCGCCGTGCGCAGGCTGACCCGCGACTCCTGCGTCGACATGGCGAGTCCAACCGCGGGGAAGCGCTGGTCTACGTCTGGGCGCCGGTCGACGACGAGGGAGTCGAGGCGCGGCTGTTCTTCACGCAGGGCGCCGGCGCCATCGAGGACCCGGCGACCGGCTCGGCCTGCGCGAACCTCGGCGGCTGGTGGCACGCCCGCGGCGAGCGTGGGCTCCGCCGCGTGGTGCGCCAGGGCGACGCGGTCCATCGGCCCTCGGAGCTGCACCTCGAGGTCGACGCCGACGGCGGGATCCACGTCGGTGGAGCGGTGCACGAGCTCGGAAGGGGCGTCCTCGTCTTCTGATGTCGGGCCTCGCCCCAAGGCTGTTTCCTGCGAACTTGACGCCGAGTCAAGCGACTTGACGCCCGTTGCACACGGCGTCGAGTCGCTTGACTCGGCGTCAAGTGGGTCAAAGCGACGGTGAGGAACGCCGGACCATCTCGAAGCACACGACCGCGGCCGCAGCCGCGACGTTGAGTGACTCGACGCCGCCGGCCATCGGAATCGACACCCACGACCGGACGTGTTCGCCCAC
>JBKPQA010000258.1:0-2831 GCA_046733835.1 Actinomycetota bacterium | reverse complement strand
CGGCGTCCTCGACAGGTCCTGTCGCTCCGGCGGTCTTCGCGCCCTCCTTGGCCGACTTCTCCGGGCCGTCGACGTCAGCCGACTCGCGGCGGCCCTCGTAGGGAGGGATCGTCTTGTTCTCCGTATCGATGCCGTCGGGCTCGCTCGGGTCGAAGCTCATCGTGTCCTCCTCGTTGGGTCTAGCCGTCGCCAGTTTGTAGCTGCGGTGCGTCCGGGTGCTCGGGTTGTTGGGCGTCGACCGAGGTGTCCGACTCCTCGTCCGACGTGCCAGCCGGGCGGTCGACCGGCCCGCCGGACGGTTCGTCGGACCCGGTGTCACGCGAGCCCATCTCTCCGCGGACCTCTTGGGGCTCCTCCTCGAGGTACTCGCCTGGTACATCTGCGCTCATCGGCTCTCCTTTGCTTTCGCGTACGGTTCACATGGATCGGATCTTCAGGTACCTACGCAGATCGTGGACGGATCGGGCTCCGACCACGGCGGCCACGATGGCCACAGCGGCAGCGACGGACACGGTGACAATTCCGACGGTTCTCACGTTCGGCTCTCCTCCTGCTCGATGTGTGATTCCTCGGCGGTCAGCGGCTCCAGCTCGTCGGGGGAGAAGTAGAGGTATCGGCCGTACCAGTCGTGCACGTCGGCGGCGGGATCGTCTACGAGCACGAGAGCGACGTGGACATCACCGTCGACGTCGGACAGCACGGCGGTCACCCGGCCCACCCGGTCGGCGAAGAACAGGTCCTGAGCGTCCGCCCGGCGGGATGGGTGCACCCGCACCAAGCTGCCCTTGGCGACGCTGACGCCCTTGATGACCACCGCGTCGACCTCGGGTCGCACGCTCGCATCGGCCGTCGGGTCCCACCACGGCACGTCGCCGGTGTCGAAGGTGGGCGGCTCGGCATCACGCAGGTCCGCATACGGACCGGCGAATGGCTCCAGTGCAGGTGCGTAGGGGTCCCGCACTATGCCGTGCAGGCGCTGCAGGTCGGCGGCGGTCAGGTCGTCGCAACGGTCCACGATGGCTGCCGCTCGCGCGTCGGTCGCCCGCGCCTCCGCCTTCTCGTCCTCGGTCATCGTCATGACCCTCAACGAGAGGATCTCGTCGATCTCCGTGGAGTCGTAGAGGGCACCCGGGCTCTGTTCGGCAACCTCGGGGTAGTCGTAGAGGATGATCGGCGCACCGAGCACTGTGTCAGTGGCCCCGGGCGGACCCACGAGAACGGGCCAGCAGCGACGTTGGTGACACCGGCTCGCGGCCGCGGCAGCCGCGTCGGAGGGCTCCAGGAGGGAGACGAACTGGGCCCCCTGAGCCTGGAGCACGACGTGGGCGCCGATCAGGGACGAGCGGATGGCAGCGTCCTTGTCCACAACCGGTGGCGCATTCTGGTTGTCGACCTGCACGGACAACCGCACGAACGCTTTGTCGACGATGCCGTCCATCCGCACCCGGGCGGTGAGCGGCCAGCGACGTCGCAGGATCCGGCCGGCAGCTCGTCCGTTCACGTCGGACACGAGCTCGATGTCCTGCCCTCCGTCAACCTCCAGCACGGTGTCGAGCGGCTCCAACACCGGCTGGGCGGGAAGCGTGATCTCCCGCTCGACCGCCTCGTCCCAGGTGAGGACGGACCCGCCGGCCACGTCCAACGACTCGACCGGGAGGTAACCCCCGCCGGCGTCCGCGCGCTGCGCTTCTCGGACCTGCAGTTGCAGGAAGCGCAGTGAAAGCGTGATCATCCCCGCGCCCTCAGGTGACGAGAGCAGGCACTGCATTGCCATGTCCGGCTCCTCGCCCAACCCTGCCGCGGACGCGCCGGGCGGGCCGAGCACCCCGAACTGCCACCGCGACTGGTTCTTTCGCGAGCTTGCTCGGTAGGGGTAGAGCAGGTAGCCCTCGTAGAGCACCGCGTCGGCGACCGATCGCACCTGCTCGAGGCGGTCTGTGCTCATCTGAGGGCCTATCTGAGGGGTCATCTCGGGGCTCATGAGACCGACTCCCCCTCGGCCGCCAGGAGAGCCTCCACGGTCTCGTCCCACGTCATCAGTCCGTGCCGGGCCCGGTAGTCGGCGAAGCGCGCCAGCACGTCGTGGTCGAGCCGGATCCACCCGGTATGCGGGAAGT
Organism: Actinomycetota bacterium; assembly: GCA_046733835.1. Classification (GTDB taxonomy): domain Bacteria; phylum Actinomycetota; class Actinomycetes; order Actinomycetales; family Dermatophilaceae; genus Lapillicoccus. The sequence continues at coordinate 714 of JBKPQA010000258.1, read as the reverse complement.
AGGACTCGATCATCGCCCGCCAGACCGCCACCGGCAGCTCGTACGACGCCTCACAGTCCCACGGCACCTGTTCCACGCCAAAACCGTTGCGGCCCTTGGTAAACACCGTGCCGGAGAAGAGAAAGTTGATCGGCACGATGCCCGCCCCCAGGGCATGCAGGTAACGGGACCCGATGACGTCGAAGTCGTACGTGCACGGCAGGACCAGGTCGGCCTCCGTGGCACCGATGAAGCCCTGCACGGTGGTGTTGCACTGCATCCACAGGAACGGCTTGAGCGTGTCGACCCAGCGGGACCGTTCGCCGAACAGGCCGAGCAGCGCCTTCTGCTCCACCGGGTCGTACTGACGTCGCTGCGGCTCGATGCGGACCTGGCAGCGGAGCGCGACCGCATGGATCACCTGACCGGTGCCCTCCGCGATCCGCAGCCGTGCCGTGAGCTGCGGTGCCGCGGCATACGGCTCGGCGAAGATGTCCATGACGGTGAACTCGTAGGCAGTCATGTGGTCGGTCCTGACGACTCCATGGCCGGTGCCGGTCGGGCCCGCGCCTTCACCCGCTCGAAGAATTCGTTCAGGGCTTCGTGCGCTTCCTGACCACCGTCGAAGCCGCGCCACAACATCCGCAGTCGCCCGACCAGCTCGTAGCAGGTGTCGATGGGCACCAGGTAGCAGGAGCCGCCGGGTCCCTCGGACCGGCGTACCAACAGAGCCTC
>JBKPQA010000257.1:0-6542 GCA_046733835.1 Actinomycetota bacterium | reverse complement strand
GCGTTCCGCGCTGTACCAACGTCGGCGTCGTGCTCGACGCCGACGGTGAGCCAGCGCTATACCACCCGGGCGACGCCTACGACGGAGAGCCGGGCGACATCGACGTGTTGGCCGTCCCCCTCAACGCGCCGTGGTGCAAGGTCGCCGAGAGCATCGCCTTTGTGCGGCGCATTGCACCCCGGCAGATCATCCCGATCCACGACGCCCTGCTGTCCACCGCGGGCCGGCGGCTGTACCTCGGCCACGTGGAGGGTTACGGCGGCGACGGCCTTACCGTCCACGACCTGGCGGGCGGCCGCACCGCCGACGTCGCCCTCGACTGACCGAAGAGTGGCTGCTACTTCGCCGGCAGCCGGGTGATCCAGTAAGGGGTGGTGGCCGTTGCTGGCGTGGTGAAGCGGGCGTTGATGACCCAAAGCCACCCACCGGCGAGCGTGGCGGTCGACGGGACGTCGAGCGTTTCGTCGCTGCGCGCGCCAACCCACTTCGCCGTCCATCCGCTTCCCGACGGCGAGAGCAGCAGTACGGCCACCGAGTTCTGGTCGCTGGCCCGCACGTCGTAGAGCGTCGTCCCGTCGATCTCCAGGCCGTCGCCGCCGATCAGCCCCGGGCCGCCCTTCACCGGGATCGCGGTGGCGGCACCCGTGATCGGGTTTACCTGCCATAGGCCGCCGACGCGACTGTTGTTGAGGACGAGTGAGCCGTCCGGCAGCTCGCGGATCCCGTTGGCATTCGTGGTGTTTGGCGGGCTCGTCGGCCAGGCGCCACGCAAGGGCAGAAAACTGATGCTGCCTGTTGACCTGCCGGTGACCGGGTTGAGAGGCACTCGGACCAGCCGGTCGACCCGCGAGTCGGTGACGTAGACATAGGTCTCGGTGACGACCACGTCGTTGTGGAACCCACCGCCGGGCGCGGATTCGGCGTAGACCACTGAACCGTTCCTGGTGTCGAGCGCCCATACCCACTGCCCTGTCTGCCCCGTTGGGAGCGGCGCGTTACCGACGAACCAGAGGAGCCGGCTCCGGTCGTCGTAGTAGAGGCCTCGGATCGCCCGGCCGGCCGACGGCGGCAGCAGCACCGACTGTGAACCGGTGAGGAGGTTGCCCGTCACGATGCTGCCGTTGGCCATGGAGCCCGCGTAGTACGTCGTCCCCGGTCCGGATGTGATGCCCTCGGGCCGGAAGCCCAGGGGCAGAGCGACGGTCTCGGGAGCGGGGCCGACGCGTCGTCGAGCTTCCGCGGTGCCGCCCGAGAGGGCCACCGGGAGCAGAGCGGTCCCAGCCGCAAGCCCAAGGAGGGCACGCCGGGAGAGCGGGTTCCTGAAGGTTTCCTGAATCGGGGTCATCCGTCATTCTGAGCAGACGGCCGAGCAGAAGTCGAGGGCGGTCATTGAATTTGCGACTAACTCGTGACGAGCGCCGTCAGTCGCTGGTGATCGGCCACCGTGGTGCACATGCCGCCCCGATCATGAACAGTGATCTCACGAACCGACGTGACGGTCGGCTAGCTGACCCGGCAGCGGGCATTGGGCGGTCGTGAGGAGGGCTCCGATGAAGACGGACGGATCTCGGCGCGTCGCCATCGTCGGCGCGAGCTTCGCCGGACTGTTCGCTGCCGCCGCAATGGCCAGTGCGGGGGCCGAGGTCACGGTGTTGGAGCGCGACCGGTTGCAGGACCGCGCCGAGCCGAGATCCGGCGTCCCTCAGGGCGCCCAGCCGCACATCCTGCTGTACCGCGGCCTGCTCGGGGTCGAGGCCCTGCTGCCCGGTCTCGAAAGGGATGTCGCGGAAGCGGGCGGATTGCGCCTCGACACCGCCAAGATGCCGTGGCTCGGCCGGTACGGGTGGGCGCCGAACCACCTCCCGTCGTTCGACATCCTTTCCGTAAGCCGACCGGTACTGGAGCTGCTGGTCAGACGCCGGGTACTCCAGATCCCCCGGGTTCGCATTCGCGATGGCTTCCGAGTGAGTGGACTGGCCCACACCACGGAGGGCTGGCAGATCCGCGGTTCCACCGGCGACTCGGTGTTCGCCGACTTGGTCGTCGATGCCTCTGGCCGCGGCTCTCGGCTGCCGCAGTGGTTGGGCGAGCTGGGATATCCCGTCCCGGAACCGCACATCGTGGAAGCCAAGCTGGGGTATGCGTCACGCCGCTACCAGGGGCCCCCTTCCTCGCCGCTCGAGTCGGGTCTAGTGATCATCCCGACGCCGGAATCTCCGGTCGGGTCAACGATCCTCCCGATCGAAGACAGACAGTGGCTGGTGCTCGCCGCTGGGTATGGGGACCGGCGACCCTCCCGAGACCCGGATGAGTTCACCGACTTCCTGACCGCCCTGCGTGATCGGGCCGCCACCGACCTGCTGAGCCGCCTGCAACCGCTCGGCGAGATCGCCGTTTACCGGCAGACGGGCAACCGCCGTGTCCCTTACGCCCAAGCCAAGCGCTGGCCGCCGCGCCTACTGGTAACGGGCGACGCCTTGTGCGCGTTCAACCCGATCTACGGACAGGGCATCACCGTCGCCGCCATGCAGGCGGAGCTCTTACGAGCGGCGGTAACGGACGTTCGGCACATCCGCAGCACCCGCCGACTGCAGCGCCGCCTGTTCGCAGTGACCGACCTGCCCTGGGCCGTCGCCACCTCCGAGGACGTACGCCAACCGAGCAGCACTGGTCGACAGAAGACGCGGCAACGGATCATGGCCGTCTGGACCGACCGGATGAACCGACTGGTCGTCGCCGGAGACCCGGCCTGTGCCGAAGCTCTTGTGGAGGTGTACCACCTCGTCGGTGCACCACGCCTGCTGTTCTCCCACCGCGTGGTGGCTTCCGTCCTGCGGTCCTACGTCCGCGGCGTACCACCGCCGCTGCCCCGCCCAGCAGTCCTCGATCGGCTGGTCAGCGCAGAGGAAGGCGAAGAAGGGCGCACGGCTGATCGGCGGGTTTAACCAGCGCCATCAGTCGCCCTGCCGGCCCCGCTCCTCGTGCGCCAGCCGGGCGGCGCCGATGATGCCGGCCTTGTTCTGGAGCGTGGCGGCGACAATGGGGGTCCGCAGCTTCAGCTTGGGCAGGAACTCGTCCGCCTCCTTGGAGATCCCGCCGCCTACCACAAGCAGGTCCGGGGAGAAGAGTGCCTCGACGACCGAGTAGTAACGCTGCAGCCGCGGGACGTACTCGTCGTACGTCAGGCCCAACGTGTCCTTGACCGACGAAGCGGCCTCGTCCTCCGCGTCCTTGCCGTCGATCTCAAGGTGCCCGAGCTCGCTGTTCGGGACGAGAACGTTGCGGTAGAGGATGGCGCTGCCGATGCCCGTTCCGAGTGTCGTCAGGATGACCAGACCGTTCTCGTCCATCGCGGCACCGTAGTGCAGCTCGGCGTAGCCGGCGGCGTCAGCGTCGTTCACGAGATAGACGTCGCGTCCGAGCCGCTTCTCGAGCGCCTTCTCGCCCTCGAAGTCGATCCACGTTGGGTCGATGTTGGCGGCCGAGCGGACCGTGCCGTGCTGCACGACCGCCGGGACGGTGACTCCGACCGACGTGTTGTTGTGGATCTCGTCGGCGAAGTGCTCCACGAGCTGGGCGACGACCTCGATGACCGCCTCCGGCGTCGCGGGCTTGGGCGTGAGGATCTTCTTGCGCTTCGTCGTGAACTGGCCTTTGGTGAGATCTACGACGGCGCCCTTGATTCCGCTGCCCCCGATGTCGATCCCGAGGGCCACGTGGTGCTTGGCCATGGTCCGCCTGCCTTCCGCCTGCTCGTCGGTGAGTGGTCGGTGAGTGCTCGCCTGTCCGTGGTGCGGCGCGTATGCCGGTGACTGCAGTCTGGCAGTCATCCCGCCGTCAGGGCAGGGTCAGGATCTCGTTCCCGTCCTCCGTGATGAGGATGGTGTGTTCGAACTGGGCGGAGCGCTTCCGGTCGGCGGTCACGACGGTCCATCCGTCGTCCCACATCTCCCATTCCGCGGTACCAAGGTTGAGCATCGGCTCGACGGTGAAGGTCATTCCCGGCTCGATGAGTTTTCCGTATGCGGGTGCGGCGTCGTAGTGGGGGATGACCAGGCCGCTGTGGAAGCTCGTCCCGATGCCGTGACCCGTGAAGTCACGCACGACCCCATAGCCGAATCGACGCGCATACGACTCGATCACCCGCCCGACGACGTTGATGGGCCGACCGGGCAGGGCGGCGCGGATGCCACGCACCATCGCCTCGCGCGTGCGCTCGACGAGAACCCGGGACTCGTCGTCGACGTCGCCCACGAGGTAGGTCGCGTCCGTGTCGCCGTGGACGCCGCCGATGAACGCGGTGATGTCGATATTGACGATGTCGCCGTCCTCGAGCGGGCGCGAGTCGGGGATGCCGTGGCAGATCACCTCGTTGACCGAGGTGCACAGCGACTTGGGAAAACCCTTGTATCCCAACGTTGACGGATAGGCGCCGTGGTCGAGAAGGAATGCGTGACCGACAGCGTCGATTTCGTCGGTGGTGACCCCAGGGGCGATCACCGCGGCGGCGGCCTCCATGGCTTGGGCGGCAAGGCGGCCGGCGACGCGCATCCGCTCGATGGTGTCGGCATCTTTGACCTCGGAGCCGGTGAACGGCTGCGGGCCAGGCCGGTCGACGTACTCGGGACGCGCGATCCCCGCGGGCACCGGCCGGCGCGGCGAAACCTCGTGCGGCGCGACCGTTGCGAAGGTGACCGGCATACGCTGGAGTCTAGGCAGCCGGCACACGACGCACCGAGGCGGAGGTCCAGCGGTGAGCTACTGGTACAACACGACAACCGGTCAGGTCGAGACCGACGAGACTCGGGGCCAGGCTTGGGAGATGATGGGTCCCTACGAGACCGAGGCGGAAGCCGCCCGGGCACTGCAGACGGCGCACGAGCGCACGGAGAAGTGGGACGCCGAGGACCGCGAGTGGAACGCCCGCGGATCCGCGTCCGGCGAAGCCGACGACTGAGGAGTATGCGGCTCAGCCCGGTTGCTGCTCGGCCTCAGCCGGGCTGCTGCTCGGCCCGGGCGGCCCGGACCTGGCGTTCATGGACGGCGTAGGGGTCGGTGCGGTCGTCGTACGACCAGAACCCGCGTAGCCACACCGCCGTCGCCGCAACTCCGAGGACGCAGAGGATGCCGCCGCTGGTGATGGCCTGACGCACGCCGAACTTGTCGGCCACCAGCCCGGACCGGATTTCGCCGCCGATGGGGCCCAGCGAGTAGGACAGCATCTCAATCCCGGCGAGCCGGCCGCGCATCGAGTCGGGGATCGTCTGGTGCCAGATGACGCTGCGGAAGATCCCGCTGATGTTGTCTGCGGCGCCGGCCAGGGTGAAGCACAACAGGACGAGCCACGGGTTCAGCGTCAGGCCCGCGAGGGCCACGGCCGCGCCCCAGGCCATGGCAGAGAGGACGACGGCACGTCCGTGGTGGTGGACCCGCCCGGTCCATCCTGACGCCACAGAGGAGATCAGCGCACCGACGGTTCCGGCCGTGTAGAGCAGGCCGAGCAGCTCGGGCCGCTCGAGCACGTCCTGGGCCAGCGCCGGGAAGATCACGGTGGGCATCGCCATGAGCATTGCCACGATGTCGATGACGTAGGTGCCGAGCAGGTCCCGGCGACCGACCGCATACCGAAGACCTTCGCCAATCCCGCGCAGGCTCGGTGGGGTCGCCTCCTCGACCGGGGGGTACCGCCGCATTCGGAAGAACAGCACCGTGGCGATGGCGATCCCGACGACGTCGAGAAGGAAGCACCAGGCGGTTCCCACGGCGTGAAGGAGAACGCCGCCGATCGCCGGGCCGGCGAGCATGCCCGCCTGCATCCCCACCGACGACAGGGCCACCGCGGCCGGTAGCTGATCGTGCTCGACGGTGCGCGGGATCAGGGCCTCGCGCGAGGGACGTTGCAACGACTGAGCCGCGGAGAGAAAGGCGGCGACCACGAAGATGACCCAGACCTGCGGTTCAGCGAGAAGTGCGTTGACGACGAGCAGGCTCGTGAAGACGACCTGGGCGACGCCGGTCCACACCAACAGGGTCCGGCGGTCCATGTGGTCGGCGAGCGCCCCGCCCCAAAGCCCGAACACAATGAGCGGAACCAGCTCGACGATGCCCACGGCGCCGACCATGAAGTTGGAGCCGGTCAGGTCGTAGAGCTGGAAGGGCACCGCGACGTAGGTCATCATCCCGCCGAGGTAGAAGACCGTCCCGGCGAGGAGGAGCAGGCGGTAGTCCCGCGACTGCCGGAACGGCGTCACGTCCATACGCAGCCGCGACACCACGTCCAGCCAGGCCACGATCCGGAGTGTCCCCCGCAATCACCTTGCGGACAACGGCTTTCTGTATGCGTGTCCTCAGCGAGGGGCGGACCGCTCCAAGGTGCCGACGACGACGTAGTTACCCAGGTACGAGCCCTGGTCGGGCGCCACCGCGCAACTGATTGCGACGACGGTGTCGGGCCGGACCCGGACGACCTCGTCGGTCGTGGTCAGCTTGTCGAACGGCACCGTTAGGACGGTCGTGACGGCGTAGGTGAAGACGCCCTTGGT
>JBKPQA010000256.1:0-9173 GCA_046733835.1 Actinomycetota bacterium | reverse complement strand
CGTCGAGGCCGAGTGCCCTTCCGATTCGGAGCCCTGAGCCGGCCAGGAGCGCGACGAGAGCCCGGTAACTTCACGGCCTCCCGCCCTTGATATCTGGCGGGGCGAGCTTGAAGCAGGTCCAGACGGTGCTCGGGCACTCGTCTGCGGCCATCACGCTACGCGTGTACGCGTACCTGTGGCCGGGAGACGACGAACGCACCCGGTCCGTCATGGAGGACGCTCTCGCGCGTCTTGCGGACCAGGTGCGGACTGAGGAGGTGGTGTAGAGGCAAAACCCCAGGTGAGAGGGCTAGGGGTCAGGCGGCGGCCTTCTTGGTCTCCCAGAAGATCTCGGCGATCTCGTCAATCTTGCCGAGGAGCTGGTCGGCCACCTTGGGGTCCCACGAACCCTTGGTCCCCGCGGCGCCGGCGAGCTTGGTGGCCTCGTTGAAGAGCTGGTTGAGGTTGGGGTACTTCTCGAAGTGCGGCGGCTTGAAGTAGTCGGTCCAGAGCACCCAGAGGTGGTGCTTGACCAGGTCTGACCGCTCCTCTTTGATCCGCCTGGCCCGAGCCTTGAACTCGCCGTCGTCCTTGTTGTCGGCGACCTTGGTCATGCAGGCCTTGACGGACTCGGCCTCCAGGCGTGCCTGCGCGGGGTCGTAGACGCCGCACGGAAGGTCGCAGTGGGCAGAGACGAGAACGGTGGGAGCGACAACGCGGGGCATGGGGAGTTCCCTTCCGTGAAGTGACGTCGGTCTTTCGCAGCCGGTCCCCTCAACCTACGCCCGCCAAACGCGGCGGGTGAAGGCGGGCAAGCGCAGCAGGACCCGGCCGACGACGTCTGACTCCGGAATGCCACCCACGTGCCACGAGTCGACGCCCTCGGCGGGATTGTCGCGCTCCACCCACCAGGCGCCCGGCTCTCCCGGCGCGGGACCGGTCACCCGTTTCACGGACACCGGTCGCGGTCCGCGCTCCGACGGGGGAAGCCGGACGACGGCCAGCCGGCCACGCTTTGGCCGGCCTCCCCACAGGACCAGCACGCGGTCGCCCTCGCGGAGCGTGGGCTCCATCGAGCGGCCCGACACGACGGCGACGCCCAGCCGTCGATCGGTCACGCCGCCAGGGCCGCGAAGTAGTCGGCGAGGTCTTGGGCTCCCTCGATGTCCGTGCCGTCGCGTCGCATACCGATGTACCGGTCGGGCCGGACAACGAGCACCGTCAGCCGGTCAATACCGAGCTGCGCCGCCACTTCCGCCGGCATGCTTCCCACGCGCGGGTCGTCGGAGTCGCCGACGACGAACCCGTATGCGGCGTCCACGTACCGGTCGTCGGTGACCGCGGTGACCCGGTCCAGAATGGCGGAGACCTGGCGTGCAGGCGTGCCCGGGCCGCCGAGGACGAAGACGGTGTGGCCAAGCCGTCTGGCGAAGTCGTGCACCGCCCCTTCCTCGCCGTTCGAGGCGCGCACGACGGCGGTCAGCGGTAGCAGTCGCCCGGCCGCCGGGCCGAGAACGTCCTCCTGGCGGGCTCCCGACACGACGGGCGACTGGTCGTAGTACCGGTCGACCTCGGCACCCGACGCGGCCTCCAGCTGCACCGCGTCGGGATCGCTGAACGTCGCGACCACCTGGGCGTTCCGGGCGGCTCTGTGGAGCTGGTCGAGACGGGCCTGAGCCGCGTCAGCGGTCGCTCCGCTTTCGACGATCCGCTGGGCGACCGGCCGGCGCTCTGCGTCGTAGCTGTCGAGGAGCGCTTCACCGGCCCCACCCCGGCAGACGAGGGCCAGCTTCCACCCGAGGTTGTATGCGTCCTGCAGGCCGGTGTTCATCCCGTGGCCCTCGGTGGGTGAGCAGGCGTGGGCGGCGTCGCCCGCGAGCAGGATCCGGCCGGATCGGAAGCGTTCGGCGACCCGGGCGTGGCAGAGGAAGCGGGTGGGGTTCCGGACGTCCACGAACGAGACACCAGGGGAATAGCGGTCGAGCACGGCTCGGGCGTCCTCTTCCAAATCGGTCTCCCGCGATTGGGGCCGTGAGTAGACGCGAAACCGCCTCTTCGGCAACGGCGTGATGATGACGAGCGGGTCATCGAAAAAGGCATGGACCATGTCCCATTCGAAGTCCGACCCGGCGAGGCCGGCGTCGAAGACCGCCCACGGCTCGTCCGGCACGCCGCCCTCGTAGCTCATCCCCGCCAGGTGGCGGACTGTGCTGCGATACCCGTCGCAGCCGACGACCCAGGACGCGGTCAGCGTCCTCCGCTCGCCGTGCGTGTCCAGCGTCGCGGTGACGCGATCCCTCTCCTGCTCGAGAGCGACGAGCCGACTGGACCGCGTCACGCGTCCACCGACCTCCTCGAGGTATGCGGTGAGGATCCGCTCAGTCGTCTCCTCCGACATGCCGATGTCGAAATGGAAGCGAGTCCGGTTCTGGGCGTAGTCCATCTCTCCCAGCACGGTGCCGTCGGCGCTGATCCGGCAACCCCGGATGTGCACTCCTGCGGCGGTGAACTCGTCGACGATGCCGAGCGCCTCGAAGATCTGCAGTGACCGCGGATGGACGACGGTCGCCCGGTCCCAGCCGAGGGGCGCGTCGTACGCATCCACGAGCACACAGTCGACCCCACGACGGCGCAGCGAACAGGCCAGCAGCAGGCCGGTCGGGCCGGCTCCCACCACGAGGACCGAGGTGTCCGTCGCCGGTTGCCCCTCCATGAGCCCCGGAGTCTAAGAGGGCTTTCCGCTTCCAGGCTCCTGTTGCCTCACTTTCGGCGTCTCACGGCGTCCCGAAGTCACAACAACGACAGTTTGGAAGCGGGAAAGCCGGGGCTGTGACGGGGGACACACGTCGGCCCGAAGCAATCCGCTACCGGTCCGGATCGCGCTTCTGGCACAGTGTCGGAACCGGCGGGCCACCCTCCGCCGCCTCGTACTCGTGGCCACCACCTCGGCTGCATCCCACAGCCGAACCAGCGGTCGGTCGACCGCTCAGCCACCGAGGTGCCAACTCATGGACCCGCAGTCCACGCCGCTCGTCGACCCTTCCAGCCCGGTGTTCCGAGCCCACCTGGGCGGGAAGCTGGCCACGCTGGCGACCCAACCGTTGCGGGACGCCGCAGACCTGTCGCTGCTGTACACGCCCGGCGTCGCCCAGGTCTCCCGCGCCATCGCGGCGGACCCGAAGCTCGCGGCCACCTATACCATCGCGCACAACACCGTCGCGGTCGTCAGCGACGGGACCGCCGTGCTCGGCCTCGGCGACGTCGGCCCGCTCGCCGCCATGCCGGTGATGGAAGGAAAGGCCGTGCTGTTCAGGCGTTTTGGCGGCGTCGACGCGGTTCCGCTCTGCCTGCAGACCGGCACGGTGGAGGAGCTTGTCGACGCCATTGCGCGCGTCGCGCCGACCTACGGCGGCATCAACCTGGAGGACATCTCCGCGCCACGCTGCTTCGAGATCGAGCGGCGGCTCCAGGAGCGGCTGGACATCCCGGTCTTCCACGACGACCAGCACGGCACCGCCATCGTCGTCCTCGCCGCGCTGGTCAACGCGGCCCGAGTCGTCGGGCGCGACCTCGCCGAGCTCGACGTCGTCGTCTCCGGCGCCGGCGCGGCAGGGGTGGCCGTGACGAAGATCCTGCTCCGAGCCGGCACCGGGCATCTCGTCGTCGTCGACTCGACCGGCACACTTCACCGCGGTCGCGCCAGCCTCCCGCCGCACAAGCAGGAGCTCGTCGCCCTCACGAACCAGCGAGGCGTCGTCGGCGGCGTCGAGGAGGCTTTGATGGGAGCCGACGTCCTCATCGGCGTTTCCGGCGGAACCATCGCCGAGAGCGCCGTCGCCCGGATGTCGAGTGACGCCATGATCTTCGCGCTCGCCAACCCGGACCCCGAGGTCCACCCGACCGTGGCTTCTCGCCACGCCCGCGTGGTCGCCACCGGCCGCTCCGACTTTCCCAACCAGATCAACAACGTCCTCGCCTTCCCCGGGATCTTCCGCGGCGCCTTGGACTGTGGTGCGCGAAAGGTGACCGAGGAGATGAAGCTGGCCGCCGCATACGCCATCGCCGCCCTGGTGGACCACCCAACCGCGGACGAGATCGTCCCGAGCGTCTTCCACCCGGGCGTGGCCCCGGCGGTCGCCGAGGCCGTGCGTCAAGCCGCCTGAGGCGCTACTCCAGGAGGCCCTGCCGCATCCCTTCCGCCACGGCGGCGGCGCGATCCGACACGCCCAGCTTCTGGTAGAGCCGCTGGGCGTGCGTCTTGACCGTGCTGGTGCCAAGGAACAGCTCCTTGCCCAGCTCTGGCACGGACAATCCGCGCGCGAAGCCCCGCAGCACCTCGAGCTCCCGCGGGCTGAGGATCGGGCGGTTCGATTCGGCCCGCATCCGGATCTGGCTTACCAGTCCGGCGGCGAGCTCCGGTGGAACGACGGTACGGCCGCGGCTCACCGCCAGGACCGCGTCGACGATCTCCTGACGCCGCGCTTCCTTGGAGATGTAACCGGCCGCACCCGCCTCCACCGACGCATACACGATGCTGCTCTCGACCACGGCGGACAGCATGAGGACCCGGGTCGGCAGACCGTCGCGGACGATGGCAGACAGGACCTGCAGCCCGTCGAGGTCGGCCATCTGGTAGTCCACGACGGCGACGTCGGGCCGAAGCTCGTTGATCAGCTCGAGGGCGTCGCGGCCGTTCTCGGCTTCACCGACGACGTCCACGCGACCGCTGTTGACCAGACCCCGGATCAGGCCGTCGCGGAAAAAGGGATGGTCGTCGACGACGACGACACGCACCCGTGGGTCGGACGAGACCACGACGCGCCTCCTTCCCGTTCACCGAGCAGGTGCCGAGCAGATGGCCACGAGAATAGTTCCCGAGACCCTCCGGGAGGTGCCATGAGCGAGACGGCTGCGGGTGTGGCCCGCGTCGAGGACGTCGTCGCCGACGTGATGGCGACCCACGCGGCGCGGGGGGCGCGGCTGCAGGCGTGGCTGCGCGTCGGCGTCGTCGCCTTCGTATGGGCCTGCCTGCTGCTGGAACCGCCCAGCAACCAGGCCGGCTGGTGCTACGCCGTCGCGGTCGCCTACCCGGTGCTGTGGGCGCTGACCATGCCGCTGCTCGGCCGCCCCCGCTCCGCTGGGCCGGACCTGTCGTGGCTGCCGCTGGCGCTCGACATCGCGGTCCTCGGCGTCCTCACCATCCTGGCCGGCCTGTCGGCACAGGAGAGCTGGACCGCATACATGATCGTCAACGGGTTCTTCCTCCTTCCGGTGCTCGCCGCCACCCAGCTCAGTCCACGGGTCGGTCTGGCCCTGGCGGTTCCCACGGTCGGCGTCTACGTGCTCTCGAGCGTCACCACCCGAGAGGCCAACGACGAGCCGTGGCGGTCGCTGCTCGTCCGGGTGGCGGTCCTCGTGGGCGTCTGCCTCGGATCCGTTGCGCTGTCACGGATCCAGCGGTCCCGGGTCCTGGACATCGCCACCCTCGCCACGGACCGAGCCGGCCTCCTGGTCGAGCTGGCGGGGGTCGAGGAGCACGAACGCCGTCGCCTGTCCGAGGCGCTGCACGACGGCGCGCTCCAGTTCGTGCTGGCGGCGCGGATGGACCTCGAGGACGTCCGGGACGGCGACCCGGAGGCCGTCGACCGCGTCGACCACGCCCTCACCCAGACCGCCGGGCTGCTGCGTCGCACCGTCAGCGAGCTCCATCCGGCGGTCCTCGCCCAGGCGGGGCTGGTCCGGGCGGTCGAGGACCTCGGCGAGGCGCTGCGGGACCGCGGATACGCGGTCGAGGTCCGCGTGGAGGGTGTGCCAGTGCGTCCCGCCACCGACGCTGATCGGGTGGTCTTTGGTGCCGTTCGCGAGCTGGTCGCGAACGTCGTCAGGCATTCCGCGGCCCACTCCGTGGTCCTCGATCTCAGGCAGCAGGACGGCCAGCTCGTCGCCGCGGTGACTGACGACGGCGCCGGCTTCGACGAGCAGAGCGCCGCCCGACAGCTGGCCGCGGGCCATATCGGGCTGGCGTCACAGCGGCTCCGAGTGGAGGCCGCGGGGGGCCGCCTCGTCGCGTCCCGCGGCGAGCCGCGCGGCACCCGGATGACGGTCACCCTTCCGGCGTGAGCCCAGCCGTTTTTCGGCCAACCAGGAGGCGACCAGCTCCTCGCTCCGGTCCCACAGCGCCTGCCGCCGATCCAGCCTTCGGGCTCGGTCCGGTATGCGTCGGACGCTGCGGTGAGGTCCGAAGAACGACGCCGAGATAGTGGCGGCGTCCGCCTCCCCGGCCAACCACGCCGGAGTGTCGGCAGCTTGCTCAGGGGGCAGTCCCGTTCGACGGGCAATACCGGACAGAAACGTCGCGACCGGCCGCGGAACGCCGATCCCGTTGTGGAACACGTCGGTCTGCGTGACCCCCGGAAAGACGCACGTCGCGGCGACCGATGTGCCGCGGTACCGGTCGGCGAGCTCCACCGCCAGCAGGTCGTTGGCGAACTGGGTCCGTGCGGAGACCCGGATGCCTCGTCGCCCGTTCTTGAAGTGCGGGTCGTCGAGGTTCAGGCCGTCGTGATAGCGGCCGGCGTTCGCCAGGAGTACGACCCGTCCGGCCGGGGACCGGAGGAGTTGCGGACCGAGGCGCCGGACCATGAGGAACCGGCTGAGGTAGTTGAGTGCGAATGCCCGCTCCAGGCCCTCGACGGTCCACTCCGGGCGGAGCGCGAAGACACCGGCGCAGCAGACAATTGCGTCGACCCGGTCGGTGTGTCGGCTCACGGCGTCCGCGAGGGCCGCGGTCGTGACCATGGACGCGAGGTCGGCCGGGAAGAAGAGGTGCTCCGGCGCACACTCGCGGTTGCGTGTCGCCTCGCTGAGGGCGCGGACCACGGCTGCCCCACGCTCCTCGTCTCTCCCCACCGCGATCACCCGGAACCCCCGCCGGGCCAGCCGAACCGCGACCGCCCGTCCGATCCCGGCGGTGGCGCCCGTGACGACGGCGAGGCGAGTCATGCCAGTGCCGGGACGGGCCCGAGCAGCTCCACGCCGTTGCGCTGAGCCACCTCGAGGACCTCCGCCATGGTCGGTGGAGCATCCGGTGAGGCGAGGGTCAGGGCCACGACCGCCCGGGAGAACCCTTCCATGACCGCCGCGGGCGAGTGAACGACGAACGCCGTGGCGTCCGCATCTCCTTCGTTGCGGATGGTGTGAGGCGTACCGCCGCGCAGTGGCACGACGTCGCCCGGCGCCGCGACCACCCGGCGCACGGAACCGTCGGGACCACCCACGTAGAAGGCGAACTGGCCGCTGATGACGTGGTAGATCTCGGAGGGCTGATGCCGGTGCATGACCGGTGGACCGCCGCCCGGTGGCATCCGGATCTCCACGGCGAAGATGTCGCCGCCGGTGTGTGCGCCCGTAGCCAGCACGGTGATCTCATCGGTTCCGAGCCTCCAGTGCTCGGTTAGATCATTATCGACAGGTAGCATGTCCATAACGCCACAGTAGACAGGAGGCATGTCGATTGGCAAGGTCAATGCCCGAACGCGACGACGCGTGGTACGCCACGAACACCGCGGTGCTGCTGCGCGAGGCCTTCGTTGCGCTCAACGGTCAGGTCGTGCCCCGCCTCGTGGCACACGGCTTTCCCGACGTCCGGCCGGCGCACAACGCGGTCTTCCAGTACCTCGACGCCGCTGGCACGACCGTGAGCACGTTGGCCGAACGCGCCGAGATGACCAAGCAGGCCATGGCCGAGCTGGTGGCCCACCTGGAGGAGCGTGGCTACGTCGACCGGGTGCCCGACCCGGCCGACCGCCGGGCCAAGCTGGTCCGGCCGACGGCGAAGGGACGGCGGGTCTATGCCGTCGTGCGAGAGATGGTTCCTGAGATGGAGCAACGCCTTGTCGAGCTTCTCGGCGCGACCCGGATGCGACAGCTGCGGCGGGACCTCCAGACCATCCAGGAGACGTTCGCACCGACGGCATAGCTCGACCAGCCACCGCGGTTACAGTCGGCGACGACGACGAGGAGGTGCCGATGCCACTCGGTGTTTCGTCATCCGTCACCACGACGGCGCTCGGACCGATCGAGTATGCCGTCGTCGGCGTAGGCGCCCCGGTACTGGTTCTCCACGGCAGCCCCGGTGGCATCGACGCCGCAGCCCTCATGGCGCGGTTCCTCCCCAAGGAGCAGTTCGCCGCGGTGCTCGTCTCCCGGCCGGGTTACATGGATACGCCTCTCGGTCCCGATCCGTCGATCGACGGCGAGGCCGACCTCATGGCTGCACTGCTGGACCGGTTGGGACTCGACCGCGTCGCAGTCCACTGCTGGTCCGGTGGGGGACCAGCTGCATACCGGCTGGCCGTCCGCCACCCCGAACGAGTCCGGTCGATCGTCGCCTTTGCCGCGGTGAGCCAGGCGTATCCGACGCCGAGGCTCAAGCTCGTCGACCGACTGCTGTTCCAGACGCGGGCGGGCAACAAGCTGCTCAGCTATGTGGCGGCCAAGCAGCCGCAGCAGTTCGTCACCGGAGTACTCGCCGCCGAGGGGTCGCTCAGCCGGCCACTGCTCAAGGAGCGCGTCGCCCACGTCATGGCGAACCCCGAAAAGCTGGACTTCGTCGTGGGACTCGGCCTGACCGCCGAGCAGACCGCGGAGCGGCGCATCGGCTACGACAACGATCTCCGCGAGTTCTCGGCGATTCAGTCCCTGGAGCTGGAGCGGATCGCGGCGCCGACGCTCGTCGTGCACGGAACCGCCGACTCCGACGTGCCGTACGAGCACGGCGCGTTCGCCGCCTCCCAGATTCCGGGAGCAGAGCTGCTGAGCCTGGACACCGGCACCCATCTCGCCTTCTACACGCACCCCGACTCCGACGAGGCCCAGCGGCGGGCGATCGCCGTGCTGGCGGGCTGACTGGATCGGCAGCCGGTAGAAAGGACGCATGCTGATCGTCGTGGCGCGCTACGTCGTCAAGGAGGGCCACGAGGACGCCGTGGTCGGGCTGTTGAGCTCCAACGCCGAAGCCAGCCGTCGCGAGCCCGACTGCCTCGAGTTCTCGGTCTACCAGGACGTCCAAGACCCGCGACGGATCCTGCTGTACGAGCGGTACACCGACGAGGACGCGTTCCAGGCACATCGCCAGACGCCACACTTCCGCGATGTCGTCGAGGCGCAGGTGGCCCCGCTGCTGGAGGAGCGCG
>JBKPQA010000255.1:0-4562 GCA_046733835.1 Actinomycetota bacterium | reverse complement strand
CCGCCCTGAGCTGGCTGTGGGGCACGAGGGGGTATGCGACAGAAGGGCTCCGCTGGTACGAGCAGACGATCGAGCAGGCTGGGAACCAACCGTCGAAGGAGCTCGCGACCTGTCTGGCCGGCAGGGCCGTATTGCTCTTGTCCCAAGGCAAATCGGACCGAGGGCGCGCCATCGCGACCGATGCCGTCACCATGGCGCGCTCCCTCCATGACCGGGAAACGGTCGCCTTCGCCCTCAGTGTGCTCGGTACCGCGGAACAGCAGTCAGGACAGGGCGACAACGCACGGCGGCATCTCGAGGAAGCCGTCGAGCTGTACCGCCAGGGTTCCCGGTCGGGCCGGATGGGACGGGCACTCGGGAATCTCGCCGGCATCGTGGAAATGAGCGGCGACTATGTCCGCGCCGAGGCGCTGTTGACGGAGTCGCTGGCGATCTTCGAGGACCTCGGTGACAGTCACGAAGCGACGATCCAGGCTCAGAACCTCGCCAACCTGCTCGTCACGAGCGGCCGCACGGACGAGGCCCACCAGCTGGCAACGAGCCTCGTCGCCACCGTCGTCGCGCTGCGGAACCCGAATCTCACGATGGCCTTCTCCAACACGTTCATGAACATCCTGATCCAGCTCGGCCAGGCCGTCCTGGCCGCGCACCTGTTCGGTGCGGAGCAGGCGATGCGCGAGCGCCTCGAGCTGCCCAATCCGTACGAGCGCGAGGAGCTCGAAGAGGCGTGGGCCGCGGTCGAGAAGCTCATGCCGCTCGACGAGTGGGAGAAGGAGCGTCTGCTCGGGCAGCGGGAGTCTCTCGAGGACCTGCTCCTCGCCCTCGACACCGAATGAGCACAACCGGATCGTCATCCGGCGCCGGAGGTCAGGGGCCGACTCGCATACCGAACTGATCAGATAGTGAGGACCAGCTCCACGACGTCGTCCTGCCCGATGTCCTCCGCCTTCCGTACGCGGTCCTTGAGGGGCACGAGGTAGCCGCCGTCCTTCGGAAACAGGGAGGTGGTCCACGAGGTGGCGCCGATCTGGACCGTCACGGGCACCACGCCCCAGCCATAGCTGACGTCGCGGGCCGCGACCCGCAGGTCGTCGCACATCGGTTCGGGAACCGCGACGAAGTAGTACGGCGCCGGGCCGCGCCACTGGAACACCTCGGCCTGGAACTCCAGCCGCACCTCAGTCCCCGAGTCCCGCGAGGAACAGCGAGAGGATCGTGGCGGACAGGCCGCCGAGGAAGAAGATCAGCCCGAAATTGGGGATCCAGGGCAGGGCGAGCATGAGCACGAGACCGGCCAGGGTCACTACCGCCGGTGGGATCGCCTTTTTGTAGCGCGCTCGCGACCGGGGCGGCCAGCCGCCGCGTCGCGCGTCGTCGCCACGCCCGAACATCACCACACCCTACGCGCGGCGAGAGGCCACTTAGGTCAACGTCCGGCAACAACTCACGTGCAGCCACGCATTGTCAGGACATTCCTACTAGGGTGACATTCGCTGGGGTCGGCCGCAGTACGGCGCGGTCGGCCGGCGACGACGACAGGAAGTCAACGATGACCACCGCACACCCCCATGGACTGGCCCGTCTGGCCCGTCGAGCCGTCCCCGCCATCTCGATAGTGGTGCTCGGCACGCTCGTCGCGGCGTGCGACCGCTCCACCGGCAGCAGCAGCGCGAATCCCACTCAGAACGCGGGGGCGACCGACGTCTCTCTCACCGTGACGTCGAACGCCATCGCCGGCGGCAAGAACGCCGCCGAGGCGGACTGGTACGCCAACTACGTCATCCCGAAGTTCACCGAGGCCCAAAAGGCCAAGGGCGTCAACGTGACGCTGAAGTTCCAACCATCGGGGGTCGACGATGAGCAGTACAAGGCCAAGATGGCGCTCGACCTCAAGAGCAAGTCCGGCGCCGACGTGATTGCCCTGGACGGCATCTGGGTCGGCGAGTTCGCCGAGGCGGGCTACATCAAGCCGCTCACCGACGTCGTCGGCTCTAACGTCACCTCCTGGGAGGGCTGGTCGCAGATCCCGAAGGCGGTCCAGGCCAACGCCTCGTACAACGGCAAGGTTTACGGCGTCCCCGGCGGAACCGACGGCCGGGTCCTCTACTTCAACAAGAAGCTGTTCCAGCAGGCGGGATTGCCTGCGGACTGGCAGCCGACCAGCTGGCAGGAGATCCTCGACGCCGGCACCAAGCTCAAGGCGGTCAGCGGGGTCACGCCGATCCAGATCAACGCCGGTACCGCCATGGGTGAGGCGACGACGATGCAGGGCGCCCTCGACCTGCTCGTCGGCACCGGCGCGGAGATCTACTCGGACGGCAAGTGGCAGGGCAACACCCAGAACCTGCGCGACGTCCTGGGCCTCTACAAGGCGCTGCTCGACCAGGGCCTGATGGACAAGAACTTCCAGCAGGCTGCCAAGGGCCGCGACGAGTCCTTCGCCGCGTTCGCTGCCGGCAAGATCGGCATCCTTCTCGAGGGTGACTACTTCTGGCGCTCCGTTATCAACCCCGACAAGGGTTCGGCCGCGATGCCGAGCCGCGACGCCGATGTCGGCTTCGCCGAGATTCCGGCCAAGGCCAAGGGCGCCGGTGTGGGCGGTCAGGACATGGTGTCGATGTCCGGCGGCGGTGGCACCTTCCTCAACCCGAACTCGAAGTTCCCGCAGCAGGCGTGGGAGCTCATCCAGTTCATGTACTCGCCCGACGCCGTGAAGGCCGCCCTGGCCGGCTCCGCTCGGATCACGGCGAGGCAGGACGTCAACAAGGAGATCCTGAGCAAGGACCCGCTCCTCTCACTGATCTCCGAGAAGGTGCTGCCCATCACGCGATACCGGCCGGGCCTCGCGGTCTACCCGCAGGTGTCGCAGGCGCTGCAGCAGGCCACGGCGGACATTGTGTCCGGCAAGTCGGTCGACGATGCGGCCGCGACCTACCAGTCGGCGGTCGAGAAGGTGGCGGGCGGCGCCGACAAGGTCCAGAAGTCGTGACACCCACGGGGGGCAAGCCCCCCGTGTTCCCCCCAAAGACCCGCGGGGCACGACCATGAGTGCCGTGACGGGTGCGTCCGACGCCGCCGGGCTCGGACGCACTCGGGCGGTCGCCTTCGTGACACCAGCCTTCTTGCTCATCGCCGCGTTCCTGGTGTTTCCGGCGGCGTGGACGATCTGGCTCGGAATGACCGACTTCCGGCTGACCGGAGCGGCGGCGGCGGAGCCGCAGTTCGTCGGCTTGGACAACTACCGGGCCGCCCTCACCGACCCGTCGTTCCGCAACTCGCTCTGGCTGACCGTCGTCTTCGTCTTCGGGTCGGCGATCGTCGGCCAGAGCATTCTCGGGTTCCTGATCGCGTGGACCATGCGGTCCGTCCCCAAGACCGTCAAGGCAGTGGTCGAGACACTCGTCCTGCTCGCCTGGATTCTCCCTAGCTCGATCGTCGCGTTCCTCTGGGTGGCCTTCCTCAACAACAACGGCGGCACGCTCGGGACGCTCCTGAACACGCCGGACACGGCGTGGCTGCTCGAGTACCCGATGGCCTCGATCATCGTCTACAACACCTGGCGCGGTACGGCGTTCTCGATGTTGCTGTTCTCAGCGGCGCTGGGCGCCGTTCCTCCCACCCAGCTGGAGACCGCCCGGCTCGCCGGAGCATCGACGTGGCAACAGTTCCGCGACGTGGTCTTTCCGCACATCCGCGGGCACATCCTCACCAACACGCTGCTCATCAGCCTGTGGACGTTCAACGACTTCGGGCCGTACCTGCTGACTGCGGGCGGCCCGGACCACGCCACCGAGACCCTGCCGGTGTTCATCTACCTGCGCGCGCTCTACGGCGGAGAACTCGGCTACGGCTCGGCCATCTCGTTCATCATGCTGCTGATCAACCTGGCCATCGCGCTCTTCTACATCCGGCTGCTGCGCGAGCGGCGTACCTCGGCAGTTGCGCCGGAGACCCGCCGCGAGGCGAAGGCCGGGGCCGACGAGATCCTCACCGTCGCCGAGGCCCGGAACGTGGGGCAGTGACGTGACACCCGCCGCCGTCGTCCGCCGGATTGCGTTCTACGCCCTGATCACCCTGCTCGCCCTCTTCTTCGCGCTACCCCTGTTGTGGCTCGTCCTCACGCCGTTCGACAAGACGCCGACCCTGACGGTGAAGATCCCCGACTTCACCCTCGACAACTTCTCCGAGTTGGGCAAGAACCCGTACGCGCTCTCGTCGCTCAAGAACTCGATCCTCATCTCGGGCGGCGCGATGCTCCTCGTCACCGCGCTCTCCGCCCTCGCCGCATACGCGCTCTCGCGGGTGCGCGTCCCCGGTCGGGACATGATCCTGTATGCGTTGCTGCTGCTTTCCTCGATCGTCACCGGCACTGCGGCGATGGTCCCGATCTTCCTGCTGATGTTCCAGCTCGGGCTCATCGACGACCGCAGCGGTGTCACGCTCGTCCTCACCGGCGGCCTGCTGCCGGCGGCGATCTTCATCCTCAAGGACTTCATGGACGCGACGCCGAAGTCCTACGAGGAGAGCGCCCGCGTGTTCGGCGCCAGCCCGTTGCAGGTGCT
>JBKPQA010000254.1:0-8459 GCA_046733835.1 Actinomycetota bacterium | reverse complement strand
GGCCCGCGAAGGTGGATGCTGACCGGCAGACCCATCACCTGCTCCACCCAGGCCCGACGACTCATCCAGTGGCCTTGTCGATCGCGGACTGGAGAGACTCGGCGTAGGCGTGTGAGGTGAGCGTGGCCCCGGACACCAGGTCGACGTCCGGGCTCTGGGCGCGAACCGCCTCAGAGTTGAGAATCGGAACCGCTCGTTCGTTGATGAGGTAGTCGTGGCGGTCCCGGTTCGGCACCTGGAGCGCCTCCACCGACGTCATCCGACCGTCGTGGACGGTGATCCGCACCTGCACAACCCCGAACCGGGTGACGATGGCGTCGCCGTCGAAACGGCCGGAGTCCATGGTCGGAGGCGTTGTCTCGACCGGTTCCCGGGCGGCGACCGCCGCCTGGCCCGGGGCGAACCGGCTCGACGTCGACGTGTGGTAGCTGAACAGCAGGACGAGAACGGTCGCCGTCACCAGCGCCCAGAGGGCGACGCGCCTCACCAGGAGAACCTCTCCACGTGGACCCGCGACGCCTCGACGCCCGCGGCCAGGGCAGCGGCCCGTGCGTGTTCCATCCACTCCGGGTTGCCGCAGAGGTACACGTCGCGCTCGGCCACGTCGGGCACCAGGTGCTCGAGCGCCTCGACGTCCCCGAGGTGGGCAGCAGACAAGGGAAGCCAGCTCTCCCGCCCCGGGATGCGGGGACCGGGCACCGTCACCACCCGAGCTCCTCGTTCGGCGGCCAAGGCGGCCAGCTCGTCGCGGAACAGGACGTCGGCGGAGGAGTGGATGCGGTAGATGAGCACGACGTCGCCGGGGTGCTGCGGCAGGCCCTCCAGGAGGGCACGCATCGGTGTCACCCCGATCCCGGAGGCCATGAGGAGGACCTTGTCGCCGGTCCGGACGCCCTCGTGCAGCCGGCCGTACGGGCCCTCGACGAGGACCCGCGCACCGGGCCGCAGCTGGTCCAGGCCGGTCGAACCGTCACCCACGTGGACGGCCGTGATCCGCAACCGGGAGCCGTCCGGTGCCGCGGACAAGGAGAACGGGTGCGCGCGGGTCCAGCCCGGCCGGTCGAGGAAGCGCCACATCAGGTACTGCCCCGCCCGGGCTCCGAGACGCTCGAGGTCCCGACCCGACATCACTACGGACGTCACTCCGAGCGTCTCGCGACGCACCTCGTGGACGACCAGGCGGTGCCGCCACGACCGGACCAGCGGCAGGACCACCCGGAACGCCACCGCACAGCCCACCGCGACCGCATACAGGCTCCACCAGAACACCGTCCCGGCGAGGTTCCCCACGAAGTCCTGCCCCGTCCACAGCTGGTGCGGCAGAGCCAGCCCGACGCCGAGGTACGCGTACAGGTGCAACAGGTGCCAGCTCTCGTACCGCAGTCGAGAGCGCGCCCTTCGGACCGACGTGACGACCACCATCGTGAGGGCCGCCGTACCGGCCACCGCCAGGAGCATCCCGGGGTAGTTGACGACGAAGTCCACGAGGGTTCCCCAGATCCCGAGCTGGGTCGAAGCCGCATACCCGAGGGTCGTGAGGACGATGTGCAGCCACATGAGGTTGAACGACGTGAAGCCCGTGAGCCGGTGGGTCCGCGCGATCACGTCCTGGCCAAAGCTGCGCTCCAAGAACGGAACTCGCGCCATGAGGATGACCTGGATCAGGAGCAGGTTGGACGCGAGCAGCGCAGAGAGGCGACCCAACGAGTGGAGCGCCCCACTGACCGAGCCCATCTCCTGCGGGGCGTGGCCTTTGATCCACAGGCCGACGACGCATACGACCGAGAGACAGCCCAAGGCGACGGCCAACTGGCGCCACCAGGAGGTTGCGATGGACGGGCGGCGTCCCGTGGCCCTTACGGCCCCGTCGACCACTCGCAGGAGGATCTGCCTGGCCCGCGAGGCCGCGGTCACCACGGGAGCGCCCGTGACCACATCGTGGCGGGGCGGTCTGTGGACGACCTGTGGCGCCGTCATGTCAAGGCCACACCCCCAGCAGCTGCAGGGAGAGCCGCACGACGAACGCCGATACGACGACGATGAAGACGACCCGGACGAACCCGCTGCCGAGCCGAACCGCTGTGCGCGCACCGACATAGCCGCCGAGCAGGTTGGCCGCCGCCATGACAAGGCCGACCTTGACCATCACGTGGCCACCGGGCGCGAACACGAGCAGGGCCCCGAGATTCGTCGCGACGTTGGCGATCTTGGCCTTGGCGCTCGCCTCGAGAAACGCATAGCCCAGCAGACCAACCAGCGCGAAGACCAGGAACGAGCCGGTGCCGGGGCCAAGCGCTCCGTCGTAGACGCCGATGACGAACCCGGTCACCATGGCCGCGACCCGGTGCTTGTGACCGCTCCACCGCAAGGCCGTCTCGCGCCCCAGCTCCGGCTTGAGCAGGGTGTAGGCGCCCACCACGATCAGACAGACCAGGACGATGGGGGTGAAGGCGGCCTTGGGGATGTGCAAGCCGATCAGTGCGCCGACGACCGATCCGACGAACGCCACGGCAGCCATCGGCAGCGCCGTGCGCAGGTCCGGGTGGATGCGCCGGTAGTACGTGACCGCACTGGTCGTCGTGCCGAACACCGAGCTGAACTTGTTGGTCGCGAGGATCTGTGCCGGCGAAGCCGTGGGGAACCCCACTAGGAGCGCCGGCAGCTGGACCAGGCCGCCACCACCGACGACCGCGTCCACCCAGCCCGCCAAGAGAGCCGCCCCCACGACGAAGAGGACAGTGGGCAGGGAAGGGTCCACGGCGGCGTCCGGCATCGCTGTTCACCGCCGTCCGTCCCAGCGGAGTGCGATGTCGAGGACGTCCTTGAGCTCGTGGGCGACGGCGTCGGGCGTCGCGTCGTGCGCAACCTGCTGGTAGTCCGGGATGTCGCTATGCGGCACCAGGATGGCGCGCATGCCCGCGGACTGGGGGCCGTGCACGTCCTCGTACCCGCGGTCGCCGACGTACACGCACTCGGCGGGCTCGACGCCGATCCGGCGGGAGGCCTCCAAGAAGATCTCGCGGCTCGGCTTCACCCACGGCGTCTCGCTCGAGTAGACGTCGGCGTCGACGAGGTGGAGTACGCCGTCGCGTTTCAGCAGTCCCCGGTGGTAGTCGCGGGACCAGATGGTGTTGGAGAGCACGCCAACGCGAATACCGTTGTTACGCAGCGCTTCCCAGAGCGGTCCGATCTGCGGGTCGGTCCAGGTGTGGGGTTCCCAGAACGCCTCGTATGCGGCCAGCCCCGCGACCGCGCGTGGGTCGTCGGCCACGACGCCGGCTTCCGCGAGGATCTCTTCGATCCGCGCGGATGCGCCCTCGGATCGACCGCGGCGCCAACCAGCGCTCTCGGCCTCCCAGATCCGTCCGGCCAGCTTCTCGGCCAGAGACGGGTCGGTCTCGTCGACGTGATACTCCCGGGCGAAGACTCGCCACTGCTCGGTGACATCCACGGTGTGCCACGGCGTGATGGTGCCGCCCCAGTCGAAGATGACCGCACTCACCGCACCGTTCACCCTCGATGCGCTCTCTGCTCCCGCTGCTCCCCAGTCCCCCCATGCGCCCCCGGTCATGGCGGGGGATGGCGGAGGCCGCGGACGTCCGCGACCACCTCCGCCACCGCCGAGTCGACAGCCACGACACGGCGGTCCCCCGAGCGCCGGTCCTTCACCTCAATCGTCCCGTCGACGAGCCCACGGCCGACGACGACGATCGTCGGGACGCCGATGAGCTCCGAGTCCTTGAACTTCACGCCAGGGCTCACCTGGCGGCGGTCGTCGTAGAGCACCTCGAGCCCGGCCGCCTCCAGCCCGGCCACGATCTCCTGGGCTTTCACGTAGACCTCGTCGTCCTTGCCGGTGGCCAGCACGTGGACGTCGGCCGGGCTGATCTCACGAGGCCAGCACAGCCCCAGCTCGTCGTGGTTCCCCTCAGCGATCGCGGCGACCGCCCTCGACACGCCGACGCCATACGAACCCATCGTCACCGTGACGAGCTGGCCGGTCTCGTCGAGAACCTTGAGGTTCAGCGCCTCGGCGTACTTCTTACCCAACTGGAAGATGTGGCCCATCTCGATGCCGCGCGCCGCCTCGAGCCGATGCCCGCAGCTCGGGCACTCGTCCCCGGCCCGGACCTCGGCGGCCTCGATCGTGCCGTCGGGTGTGAAGTCACGGCCGACGACGAGGTCGAGGACGTGCTTGCCCAGCGTGTCCGCGCCCGTGACCCACCGGGTCCCGGCCACGATCCGCGGGTCGACGAGAAAGCGCACGCCGGCCGCTTTGCCCTCACCGAGCACGCCGGGACCGATGTAGCCCTTGACCAGTGCCGGATTGTCCCCGAAGTCCTCGAACACCGTTGCTACGGACGGGTCCACCTGAGCGCCGAGCCGCTTCTCGTCGACTTCGCGGTCGCCCGGGACCCCGATGGCCAGCACCTCGGATGTCCCGTCGGGCGCGGTCACCCTGACCAGGACGTTCTTGAGAGTGTCACCCGCTTCCCAGGGCCGGTCGTCCCGCGGATGGTGGGCGTTGAGGTGGTCGACCAACGTCGCGATTGTCGGCGTGTCCGGCGTGTCCTCGACGTGGGCCGGCGGGGCATCGGACCAGTCCAAAGCCGGCGGCACCGGAACGCGCACGGCCTCGACGTTGGCCGCATACCCGCAGTTCGGGCACCGCACGTACGTGTCCTCGCCGTTCGCCGCGGTGGCGAGGAACTCCTCGCTCTTGCTGCCGCCCATGGCCCCCGCCATCGCCTGGACGATGACGTAGTGGAAGCCGAGCCGGTCGAAGATCCGGGTGTAGGCCTCGCGCTGCGAGTCGTAGCTCTTCTGCAGGCCGGCGTCGTCGACGTCGAAGGAGTACGCGTCCTTCATGACGAACTCTCGGCCGCGGAGGATGCCCGCCCGCGGACGGGCTTCGTCCCGATACTTCGTCTGGATTTGGTAAAGGGTGACCGGCAGGTCCTTGTATGACGAGTACATGTCCTTGACCGCGAGGGTGAACAGCTCCTCATGGGTCGGCCCGAGCAGGTAGTCGGCGTCCTTGCGGTCCTTCAGGCGGAAGATGTTGTCGCCGTACTCCGTCCAGCGGCCGCTGGCCTCGTAGGGCTCACGGGGCAGCAGGGCGGGAAACAGCAGCTCCTGGGCGCCGATCGCGTCCATCTCCTCGCGGACGATCTGCTCGACCCGGCGCAGGACCCGCAGCCCGAGCGGCAGCCAGGTGTAGATCCCCGGGGCAACCCGGCGGATGTAACCGGCCCGGAGCAGCAAGCGGTGGCTCGGCACCTCGGCGTCGGCAGGGTCCTCGCGAAGGGTTCGCAGGAACAGCGACGACATGCGCATGGCCACGGTGTGGTACTCCGGGTTAAAGCAGGCAGGGTGTGGGCCCTGAAGCGGAACGGTGCGGTCGGAAGGATATCGGCGCGTCGGTATGCGGCTCACCAGGCTTCGGTATGTGTCTCACCTGTCGTAGGCCGTCGGTCCCACGCCGCCTGGGGCGCTCGCCGCCGTTCAGCGCTCCCCTTAGACCTCCCGGCCGGCCGCGCTCAGTGCCACCTTGACGAGCGGCCACTGCAGCGGTAGCCGCACGACCGTCCCGGCGAGGAAGACGGCCCGCCCGACGTCCCGCGGCCGCCGCCGCCACCGCTGGGCTGCGGTCACGGTCATCTGAAGGTTGCCCGTGAAGACGACCGCGAGCAGGGCCGCGGAGCCCCAGCCGGCCAGTCGGCGAGAGCGCGGCGCCAGCAGTCCTCCCGCGCAGAGCAGCTCCGCGACACCCGACGCAAACACCACTTCACGGCGCCGAGGCAGCCACCGAGGGACGATCGGCTCGAAGATCTGCGGCCGCACCAGATGGGTCGTCCCGGAGCCGAGGAACAGCAGGGCGAGACCGACCATGCCACGCGTGAGTGGTGCGGGCGAGGAACCGGCCATCCCTCGTCAGACCATCGCCGCTGCCACCGGCTGGCTCCGGCCGGAGCCGCGGACGATGAGACGGGTCGGGACGATGACGGTCCTCGGCTCCCCGGCTCCGGCCGCCAGCCGGGCGAACACCTGCTGCACCGCGCGCTCGCCGAGCTCAAGGGGGTCCTGATGGACCACCGTGACCGGTGGGTCGATCACGTCCGCCAACTCGAAGTCGTCGTACCCGACGAGCGCAAGCGGAGCGGCGACCTCGCGCATGGCGTGCAGGACGGCCACCGTCACGCGGTTGTTGCCGGTCACCACCGCCGTGACCGGGTCCAGCCCGGACGTCCACTCGCTCAGCAGTTCCCCGATCTCTCCCGCCTTGTAGGGCCCCACGCGCGATCGAAGCGGCCCACGCAGGCCGAGCGACGCCGCGGCCGACTCGAAGGCCGCCTTCCGCACCCGAGCGGTCCAGATGGCCCCGTCGTCGCCCAAGAAGCCGAGGCGCTCGTGGCGGTGCGCGGCCAGATGCTCCACGGCGCTGCGGATCCCGCCCTCGTTGTCACTCAGCACCGTGTCGACGCCCAACTCCGGTTGCGGCCGGTCGACGCAGACCACCGGCACGGATCGGGCCGCGGTCCGCAGTGCCTCGGAGGGCCGGGTCTCGACCGGCACGACGACCAGTCCGGCGACCCGCTGGGCGACGAGGGCCTCGACCAGCTCGGCCTCGTTGACGGCCGACTGCTGTGAGCAAGTGCTGATCAATAGATGCCGGCGCAGCCGGGCTTCGCGTTCGATGCCCGCGGCCAGCTGTCCGTAGAAGGGGTTAACGAGGTCCGCCGCGACCAGGCCTATCCGGTCGGAGCGTCCCGTGCGGAGCACCGTCGCGGCCGCATGCCGCTGGAACCCGAGCTTGTCGATGACCTCGCGCACGCGGGCGGCGGTGGCCGGGCTGACCCCGGGCTCGCCGTTGACGACTCGGGAGACGGTTTTGATGGAGACGTGCGCGCGGCGCGCCACGTCGGCCATCGTGGGGCGGTCCGGGCCGTCGTCCGACGACAGGTATGCCCCGTGCGCTGACAACGTTGGCACCGATCATCTTTATCCTGGCCGGACCGCTACCGTCAACGGACGGGCACCGAATCTGTCCTTTTAGCAACAAAATCACGGATAGGACGGGACGGCGTCACCGGAGCACCGCTTGACGGCGGAGTCGCCGATGAGGTTCAGTTGGCCCGTTGTCAGACAACGATGTCGGTTGGCCGAGCGCCGCGGCACAACCCGGAACCCGGGCGCGGGGATCGTTACGCCCTTGTGACGACTCCGTGGCGGCGAACTCCTCACCAAACCGACCGGCCGTAGGCCAGAATCAACGAGCGCCCTGGGCCCCCAGTGCCTGCGGCGCTGCCGTGGTTCGCACGCCCTGCCGGCCCCACGTCCCACCGCAGTCCCGCTTGGTCACGAGGAAGTGATGACGGTCAAATGAGCACCGACTCCCGTCCCCAGGAAGACGTATCCCGCCCTGGGTCCGCGCCGGCCGACCGCGCCGCCGGCGATGTGATCCTGGAGATGCGGGACATCAGCAAGGAGTTCCCCGGCGTCAAGGCGCTGTCCAACGTTTCCATGACGGTGCGCCGCGGCGAGATCCACGCGATCTGCGGGGAGAACGGCGCAGGCAAGTCCACGCTGATGAAGGTGTTGTCCGGCGTCTGGCCCGCCGGCAGCTACGACGGCGAGATCTATTACAACGGCAAGCCTGTCCAGTTCCACAACATCCGCGACAGCGAGCACGCCGGGATCGTCATCATCCACCAGGAGCTTGCGCTCATCCCCGAGCTCTCGATCGCCGAGAACATCTTCCTCGGCAACGAGGTCAACCGGAGCGGCGTCATCAACTGGATGACCACCCGCCAACGCGCCGGCGAGCTCCTCGCCCGCGTCGGGCTCAACGAGAACCCCGACTCGAAGATCAAGGACATCGGCGTCGGCAAGCAGCAGCTGGTGGAGATCGCCAAGGCGCTGTCGAAGGACGTCCAGCTGCTCATCCTCGACGAGCCCACCTCCGCCCTCAACGAGGGTGACTCCCAGCACCTGCTCGGGCTCATGGCGGGCCTGCGTGACCACGGCGTGACCTGCATCATGATCAGCCACAAGCTCAACGAGATCGAGCAGATCTCCGACTCCATCACCATCATCCGCGACGGCAAGTCCGTCGAGACTCTCCGCGTGAAGGAGCACGGCGTCGACGAGAACCGGATCATCCGGGGCATGGTCGGTCGCGACCTGGAGTCCCGGTTCCCCGACCACACTCCGGAGATCACCGACACGTTCTTCGAGGTAAAGGACTGGACGGTCCGGCACCCCAACGTCGCGGACCGGCTGGTGTGCAAGAGCGAGAGCTTCTTCGTCCGCCGAGGCGAGATCGTCGGCTTCGCCGGCCTGATGGGAGCGGGCCGCACCGAGCTCATGCGCAGCCTGTTCGGCCACTCGTACGGCATCTACCAGAGCGGCACCGTCTACCTGGACGGCAAGGAGGTTCAGCTGCGATCGGTGCCGGC
>JBKPQA010000253.1:0-6633 GCA_046733835.1 Actinomycetota bacterium | reverse complement strand
GCCGGAGCCGGACGTGCTGCACCCCGCGAGGGCCAGTGCACCGAGGGCACCGGCCCCGAGAACCGCGCGGCGAGACAGGGGACCGGTCTGGGGCAGTCGGGAGGCGCCAGGCATACCCGCTCAACGCGAAGCCGGCCCGATAGGTTCGCCGGATGGCCCTCGTGACGATGCCCGACGCGAGCTGGGTGGCGGACACCGGTGAGGTACCCGGCCTGGACTTCGTGACGTGGGACATCCACGCGGCGCATCCCCGGGCCGACGAGATCACCGTGGTCGTGCCGCCCTACCTCGACCCGGACCAGCGACTAGAGCTGCTCGGCACCCTGCCGAAGCTCGAGTTGGTGCAGCTGCTCACCGCGGGCTACGACAACGTCACCCCGCACCTCCCGGACGGCGTCACGCTGTGCAGCGGCGGCGGCATCCACGACGCGTCCACGGCGGAGCTCACGCTCACCCTGATCCTGGCCTCGCTGCGGGGCATCCCAGAATTCGTCCGCGCCCAGGACCGGCGCGACTGGAAGCGCCTGCGGATCTGGCCGGCGCTCGCCGACCGGCGGGTCCTCGTCCTGGGCTACGGCCGAGTGGGTCGAGCGATCGCTCGGCGCCTGGTGCCCTTCGAGGTCGAGCTGACCGCCGTCGCCAACCGGCCACGCGACGGCGACGACCTGGTCGACACCGTCCACGGCATCGACGACCTGCCCGCACTGCTGCCGGTGCACGACGTCGTCGTGGTCATCACGCCCTTGACCGAGAGCACCGAGGGCCTCGTCGACCGAGCCTTCCTGTCCCGGATGAAGGACGGCGCCCTGCTGGTCAACATGGCCCGCGGCAAGGTGGCCGACACCGACGCACTGGTCGCCGAGGCGGCGAGTGGGCGACTGAGCGTGGCCGTGGATGTCACCGACCCCGAACCGTTGCCGCCGGACCACCCGTTGTGGACGGCTCCGAACGTCCTTATCTCGCCGCACGTCGGCGGAGCGAGCACAGCCTTCCGCCCGCGCGCGGTGGCGCTCGTGAGGAGCCAGCTGACCGCATACGCAGCGGGTCGCCCGCTCGAGAACCTCGTGTCCGCCTGACTCCGCTGATCCGCCGACCGCGTCAGCCGGTCCACTCCCCGGTCGTCCAGGCCCGGTCGAGAACCTCGAGGTATGCCTCGAGCTCCAGTCCCTGCTCGGCCAGCCAGCTGTCGTCGACGTACGTCCGCACGTAGCGCTCGCGGGGGTCGCACATAAGGGTGACGATGCTGCCGGCCTGCCCGGCGGCGCGCATCTCGCAGGCGAGCCGCAGGGATCCGTAGAGGTTCGTCCCCGTGGATCCCCCGGCGCGAATGCCGGTGCGCTGCTGCAGGAATCGCATGGCGGCGATCGAGGCCGCGTCGGGCACTCCGAGCATCCGGTCGACCACCGTGGGCACGAAGCTCGGCTCGACGCGGGGCCGGCCGATCCCCTCGATCCGTGAGCCGCGCGCGCCAGCGGTCGACCGTTCCTGGAATGCGGGGAGGAAGGCGGAGTTCTCCGGGTCGACGACGGCGACCCGGGTGGCGAGACCTCGGTAGCGCACGAACCGGCCGATCGTCGCGCTGGTCCCGCCGGTTCCGGCGCCGACGACGACCCAGGTCGGCACCGGATGACGCTCGTGAGTCATCTGCTCGAAGATCGACTCGGCGATGTTGTTGTTGCCGCGCCAGTCCGTCGCGCGCTCCGCGAACGTGAACTGGTCGAGGTAGTGACCAGAGGTGGCGTTAGCGATGGCCCGCGCGGTGTCGTAGACGGCGGCCGGGTCGTCGACGAGGTGGCAGGTGCCGCCCTCTCGCTCGATGAGCGCGATCTTCTCGGGGCTCGTCGTCCGGGCCATCACCGCGACGAACGGCAGCCCCAGCATCCGTGCGAAGTACGCCTCGGACACCGCGGTCGACCCGCTCGACGCCTCGGTCACGGTCGTGCCCGGACCGATGTCGCCGTTGCAGATCGCGTAGAGGAACAGCGAGCGCGCCAACCGGTGCTTGAGGCTGCCGGTGGGGTGGGTCGACTCGTCCTTCAGGTAGAGGTCGACGTCCCAGCCGTCGGGCAGCGCCACGTGGACCAGATGGGTGTCCGCGCTGCGGTTCGCGTCGGCGCTGATTCGCCGCACCGCTTCGTCGACCCAGGCGCGGTCGACCGGACGTCCCGCCGGAACGTCGACAAGCGGTTGGACGCGAGTGGTGCGAACGACGTCCACGCACCGAGCGTAGAACCGTTACGCGCTCAGCGGGCGTCGGCTGAGTCGGGAGCCGAGCATCCGGATATCCGGACGCTCGACTCCCGAACCGCGGGCGAGCATCCTGTGCAGGTATGAGCCGACTCAGCGACGACCGCACGTTGGTCCTGCTGCGGCACGCCAAGGCCGAGCAGGTGCCGGGCAAGCCGGACCATGACCGCGAGCTCACCGACCGTGGTCGACGCGACGCCACGTCCGCCGGGCGATGGCTGCACGACCAGGGTGTCGTTGCCGAGCTCGTCATCTGCTCGACGTCCAAGCGGACGCGGCAGACCTGGGAGTACGCGGCCCGGGGCGGCGCGCATACCGAGTTCGTCGAGTACCGCCGCGCGGTCTACCAAAACGGGTCTGCCGGCATCCTCGAAACCATCCGTGAGGATGCAGGAGAGGTCCGCACGCTGGTCGTCGTCGGACATGCTCCGTCGATCCCCGACCTGGCCAGCGGCCTCACCGACGGCCAGGGTTCGCACGATGCGCACGTAGCCATGGGAGAGGGCTTTCCGACCTGCGGGCTGGCAGTGCTGCGCTTTCCCGGCGAGTGGTCGGATCTCGAGCAGGGGGACTGCAGCCTCGAGCGGTTCCACGTCTGCCGCGGTTAGCGTCTCTGACCGGCGGGAGGGTGCCCGAGCCGTAGTCGGCGACCGCTCGCATACCCTCCTGAGACGCTGGTCTCGGGCCTCGGACGCGCGCGTACGCTCGGCCCCATGACGGTCACGACAGCTCGGACGCCAGACCTCAAACCCCGGAGCCGCGACGTCACGGACGGTCTCGAGAAGACCGCTGCGCGAGGGATGCTCCGGGCCGTCGGGATGGGCGACGACGACTTCGCCAAGCCGCAGATCGGCGTCGCCAGCTCGTGGAACGAGATCACGCCGTGCAACCTGTCGCTCGACCGGCTGGCCGGTGCCGTCAAGGACGGAGTGTTCTCCGCGGGCGGCTATCCCCTCGAGTTCGGAACGATTTCGGTGTCCGACGGGATCGCCATGGGCCACGAGGGCATGCACTTCTCGCTCGTCTCGCGTGAGGTGATTGCAGACTCCGTTGAGACGGTGATGATGGCCGAGCGCCTTGACGGCTCGGTGCTTCTCGCCGGGTGCGACAAGTCCCTGCCGGGCATGCTCATGGCCGCCGCACGGCTCGATCTCGCGTCCGTCTTCCTGTATGCGGGTTCCATCCTCCCGGGGATCGCCAAGCTCTCCGACGGTTCCGAGCGGACGGTGACGATCATCGACGCCTTCGAGGCGGTCGGCGCCTGCGCCGCCGGGAAGATGTCACGCGAGGACGTGGACGCGATCGAGCGGGCCATCTGTCCGGGCGAGGGCGCCTGCGGCGGGATGTACACGGCGAACACCATGGCCTCAGTGGCCGAGGCGATCGGGATGTCGATCCCGGGCTCCGCGGCCCCGCCGGCCACCGACCGGCGGCGCGACGGGTTCGCCCGCAAGTCCGGCGAGGCGGTCGTCGAGCTGTTGCGGCGAGGGATCACCGCCCGGCAGATCATGACCAAGGAGGCGTTCGAGAACGCCATTGCCGTCGTCATGGCGTTCGGCGGCTCGACCAACGCAGTGCTGCACCTCCTTGCCATCGCGCACGAGGCCGACGTGGACCTCACCATCGACGACTTCCGGCGCGTGGGCGGACGGGTTCCGCACCTCGCCGACGTAAAGCCGTTCGGTGCGTACGTGATGACCGACATTGACCGCGTCGGCGGCGTCCCGGTCGTCATGAAGGCACTGCTCGACGCGGGCCTGCTGAACGGCGACTGCCTCACGGTGACCGGCAAGACGGTCGCTGACAACCTCGCCGGCATCAACCCGCCGGATCCGGACGGCAAGGTGGTCCGCGCCCTCCAGGAGCCGATTCACAAGACCGGCGGGATCACCATCCTCACCGGATCGCTGGCGCCGGAGGGCGCCGTGGTCAAATCGGCCGGGTTCGATGAAGACGTGTTCACCGGAAGCGCCCGCGTCTTCGACGGCGAGCGGGCCGCGATGGACGCAGTCGAGTCGAACTCCCTGAAGCCCGGGGACGTCGTCGTGATCCGCTACGAGGGACCGAAGGGCGGCCCCGGGATGCGCGAGATGCTCGCGGTGACCGGCGCCATCAAGGGTGCCGGGCTCGGCAAGGATGTGCTGTTGCTGACCGACGGCCGGTTCTCCGGCG
Source organism: Actinomycetota bacterium (assembly GCA_046733835.1). GTDB lineage: Bacteria > Actinomycetota > Actinomycetes > Actinomycetales > Dermatophilaceae > Lapillicoccus. Next base: position 2,214 of record JBKPQA010000253.1, on the reverse strand, counting down.
GGACCACCGGGCTCTGCGTCGGCCACGTCGCGCCGGAGGCGGTGGACGGTGGGCCGATCGCCTTCGTGCGGGACGGTGACACGATCACCCTGGACGTTGCCAAGGCGACGCTCGACGTCGACGTGCCGGCGCACGAGCTGGCCCGCCGGGCCGAAGGGTTCACGCCTCCGCCGCCGAAGTATCCGCGCGGCGTCCTCGGCAAGTACCACCGGCTCGTCGGCAGCGCCAGCAAGGGCGCCGTCTGCGACTGAATTCTTTTGGCGTTCGCTCGGCCGAACGGCCGAATCTGCGGCGAGTCTCCGGTGGCGCGCCGTCCTGAGTGCTGAGAATTCAGGAAGAGCACGTTGGCCCCCGCGGGAAGGGGTGAACCGTTGTACGCGGTGACACGAACAAGCGCGGGCTGCATGGGTCGCGGCCTCGACCGTCCTGAGACTGAGGTCGCTGCCTTGCGGTCGCAGGGCCTGATCTTGCTCGCCATGCACCTGACCTGGAACGGTCACAGCTTCACGGTCGAGGACATCGGTGAGCGGATGGCGCTCATCGAGGACCTGCCGGACGGAACGCTGTGGGTGTCCACCGGGACCGCAGCCGGCCACTACACGATCAGCAGGTTCGACGCCAACAGCTGGCGCAGCTCGCCGCCTGGACCAGCTATCAGCACCGTCTCCGACGTCGGTGTCCTCGAGGTGCTCAACCTCATTCACGCAGCCTGATCTCGCAACTGAGTGACCGCCTCACACCGCGATGGCGCGGTGGAGCCAGGTCTGGGTGATCTGCATGCCCACTCGTTCGTAGAGCCCGAGCGCGCCGGTGCGGGAGTCGGTCGACAGCTGCGCGCGAGGCCGGCCATGCGCTCGCGACACCGAGAAACAGTCGACGAGCAGGGCCCGCGCCAGACCCTGTAGCCGCTGGTCCTTGCGGACGGCCAACGTCATGACGAACCCCACGTCGCCGCTGAGGATGACCCACCCAACCCCGACGATCTCGCCGGCTGGGTCTATGGCGACACGCAGCTGCCACGGCTCGAAGCCCGGCCGCCGAACGACATGAGCCTCCCAGTCGTCGAACGGCGTCGGCGTTCGGTCCGGCCACTCGTTGAAGGCGTCTTCGACGACCTGGTGGACCGCGTGCTCGTCGCCCGGCACGAAGGCCCGAACCGCATACCCCTCGCGCAGTGGTTGCGGCTGGATGGCCGCGCCCGGCGGCAGCTCGAGCACCCATGCCGTCCACGCCACGTGGTACCCGAGCGACTCGAGAAGCCGGTCACCGTCGCTCCCTTGAGGCACAGGCATCCCGACGAGTGAGCCGCCCTGGCGGCGCGCTTCGGCCTGCATCCAGGCGGCCAGCCAGGTCCCGATCCCGCGACCGCGCCACTCGGGAGGGACCGACGCGTCTCCGTAACGGGCGTTGGAGACTTCGGCGTAGGCCACCAGTTTCTCGCCGGAGACGACTCCGACCGACTGGCTCCCCAGGTCGAAGCTCGGCCGCTGCCAGTCGCCGACGATGTCCTCGAGATCGATTGCCGCCTCACCGACGTCGTGCGTCTCAGAGGCCACCATCAGCTCGAAGACGCGTTGCGCGTCGTCCGGACGCAGCGGTCGGCTGGTCAGCCCCGGTGGCAGATGCATGGCGTACAGGATCGAGGCCAGCGCACCAGCGCGCATCCGGATTACCGGTACGTGCGCTGGCGTAGCCTCGGCTCATGTCGAGCACCGTGTGGTCCGAGACCGATCTGCTGCGCGAGCTGAACCAGGTCGTCGAGAAGGAGCTCAACCGGCACCTCGGCGTCGCCAAGGAGTGGTTCCCGCACGAGTACATCCCGTGGAGCGAAGGCCGGAACTTCGACGGGATCATGGACGGCGACCCGTGGAGCCACGACGACTCGCCGATGAACGACGTGGCCCGCAGTGCGCTTGTCGTCAACCTCCTCACTGAGGACAACCTCCCGAGCTACCACCACGAGATCGCGACGATCTTCGGCCGCGACGACGCCTGGGGTGCCTGGGTGCACCGCTGGACCGCCGAGGAGGGCCGGCACGGGATCGCCATGCGCGACTACCTCGTCGTGAAGCGCTCGGTCGACCCGGTCGAACTCGAACGGTTCCGGATGACGCACATGTCGGAGGGGTATGCGGCGGACCATCCCGACTCCATGCTCCACTCGCTGGCATACGTCTCGTTCCAGGAGCTGGCCACCCGGGTGAGTCACCGGAA
>JBKPQA010000252.1:0-9103 GCA_046733835.1 Actinomycetota bacterium | reverse complement strand
TTCGCGGAGGCCATCCAGGGTTTCGTTGCCGGGCTCTACGTTGCCGGTTCCGTCGCGTCCGGTGACTACCGAGCGGGCGTTAGCGACATCGACGCCGTCGCGCTCGTCGACCGAACGCCGCGACCGGCGATGCGCAAGACGTTGGTCGAGACGCACGAGCACGTGAGCCGAACCGTCGAGGGCGCAGAAGCCCTGCACTGCGTGTATGTGGCACGTCCGGCGGTCGAGGACCCCTCCTACCGACACTGGACGTGGGCGTTCGGGGAGCTGTTCCGCCGGCCGCTCAGCGGCATCGCGCGCGCCGAGCTGCTAGCGGATCCCGTCGTGGTCGTGGGTCCGCCGCCGTCGGCCTGGCTTCCGCCGATGCCCGACGCCGCAGTCCGCGAGGCGGCGAGGGCCGAGCTGGCGGGCTACTGGACGACGGCGCTGCGCAAGCGGTCGATATGGCTCGAGGACGTCTATATCGACGTCGGCCTCACCAGCCTGGCCCGGGCGGACGCCACCATCCGGGAGGGCCGCCTGATCACCAAGTCGGAGGCGATCCGTCGGCTCGCCGATCTCGGCGTCCCTCTCGGCCTGGTCGACGAGGTCGCCCGGCGCCGGGCGGGCGAGGCGGTCGTGAGGTCCATGGCGGAGCGACGCGATCGTGCGGAGCTCGTCCGCACCCTGCTGCGCGCGAGGATCGCCGGCCTACTGGGGCAAGGGGATCAGGCCGCGACGAGCTGCCGGCGCAGGACCTCCGCACCAGGCCCGGTCACGTCGGCGAGCCCGACCGGTCGGCCGGTCAGCAGGAGGAGCAGCGCTCTGATCGGACCGCGGATCTCGGGTCCCTGGCCGGCGGACCACGCATAATCCGTTGCCACGAGCCGGAAATCCCGGACGGAGATGTCGCGGAAGACCCGGTTCTTGCGCGTGCCGTCAAGCGAGCGGACGCGCGCCGCCGCCTCCGCCGCCGCGTCGCCGGGAACCTCGAGGTCAAGGTTCAGGGGGATGGCGATGTCCATGCCGTGGACCAGGTTGTCGATCAGGGTTTCTCGAAGCGTGACCCCCGGATTGTGGCGTCGCTGCCCGATGGTGCCGCGAATCCCCGCGACGATGGCGTCCGTGGACAGGTCCCGAGCCTGCCGCCGGCTCGACTCGCGGATGATCCGGTTGACATCGAGGGCATCGGTCGGATTCCGAAGAACCAGACTTGCCGCCTGGGCGAGCGTCATCTGCTGCAGCGTCAGGTGGGCGCCAACGTCGCGGACCCTCCAGCCAGCGCAGAGCGACGGGTGCTCCCACTGCTCCTCGGTGAGCAACTCGAGCAGGTCGGCGACCCGGCCCCGCTGGTCGTCGATTGCGCTCCAGATCTGGTCGTCGGTCAGCATCCTGGTGTCCCTTCACGCGAAGACCGGCTCGGTGGTCCTGGTCCGCTTGATCTCGAAGAAGTCGTGGAAGCCGGCGAGCAAGAGGCAGCCATCGAAGATCCGAACCGCGTCGTCACCTCGCGGAATGGAGTTGAGGACGGGGCCGGAGAAGGCGATCCCGTTCAGGGCCGTCGCCGGCGTGCCGCCTTCGTCACCGACCGCAGCCACCGCGGCCAGGTGGCTGCGTCGCAGCTCGCCGTCGTACTGGGTCGTGTCGAACGCATCGAGAAGATCCACGGGCAAGGCGGCGCGCAGGAGCGCGGTGCGCATAGCCTCGCGGCACTCGTCCCGGCTGGCGTACCGCCAGTGGTCGAAGATGACCTCACCGAATCCGGTGTAGAGATCGCGGAGAACATCGCTGCCCAGGCGGTATGCGGCGGCCGTCGCCACGCGGGCGGCGCCCGAGACCTCGCGTAGGTAGTCCACGTAGGTCGGGTCGTCGGTCCGGTGCTCGTTGAGGAGGAACAGGCTCATGACGTGCCAGCGCACCGCGACCGGACGCCGCTGCTGCACTTCGAGCAGCCATCGAGAGCCGATCCAGGAGTACGGGCATACCGGGTCGAACCAGAAGTCGACGGTGACCCGGTCTCCGCTCACCGAAGCCTCCTGCTAGGGTGGATTAGTACTAACTACTGACTAATATAGTTCGACAGTAGGACGAAATCAAGGGGTTTGCATGACCCGCGAGCTGCCCACCGCACTGCTGATGTTCATCGCGCAGCGCTCGGCGGAGGGGCGAATCTATGAGGCGGTCCGGAGCGCCGGGTTCACCGACTTCACGGTCGCCCAAGGCCGGCTGGCCGCCGGGATCGATCCGGACGGAACGCGACTGAGCGTGCTGGCCGAGCGAGCCCAGATCGCGAAGCAGACCGCCACGGCCCTGGTGGACCACCTGGAACGCGCCGGGTACGTGGTGCGCGTGCCGGATCCGGTCGACGGGCGCGCGAGGCTGGTTCGGTTGGCGACTCGGGGCATGGAGGTCATCCCCATAGCCCGCGCCGAGGAGCGGGTCATCGAGCAGGAGTGGACCCAGCACCTCGGAGTTCGCCGCATGCGGCAGCTGCGCGAGGCGCTGGAGCTGTTGCGCGAGATCACGGACCCGTACCTCGAAGGCGCGTAGACGTTGCGGAGCCGGACGGACCGTCGAAGACTGGCCGAGTGAGCAAGGATCTCAGTGACGCCGACAACCGGAACAAGCTGAAGGACGAGTCCTTCGCACTACCGGATCAGCGCAAGTACCCGATCCCCGACATCGAGCACGCCCGGAACGCTCTCGCCCGGGTCGCCCAGCACGGCACCGCCGAGGAGCAGAAGAAGGTGCGGAGAGCGGTCGAGAAGCGGTACCCGAGCCTCAAGCAGGACGACTGACCGACGCGGCTGGCCCGCTCCGCACCTAAGCGGAGAGCTTCCTCGGGCGGACATGTGAATCCGCTGAGCCAGCGCGTGTTCGGCGTGCCGTTTCGCGCGCTCGGTGCCACAGTGACGACGTGGACGAGGGGTGGGCTCTCGGCATCGCCTGGACCGTCTTTCTAGGTCTCCTGACCGTTCTCGCGTTCGTCGTCCTGCGGCGGCGCTCGTGAGGGCTCGACGGGCGCTCCCAGCAGTCCTGCTCACTGTTCTCGCCCTGACCGGTTGCGTGACGACGGCGGTGGACTCCGGCGCATACGTCGAGAACGGCAAGGCCGCCCTGGACTCGACCATCAGCGCGACCGCCGCCGCCCAGCTGGCCCTGCAGGCCCGCCTGTCCGGTGACGCCCCCAGGATCTTCACCGACGTCGTCGTGACCGAGAGCGAGGGATCGATCGCCCCGATCGAGAGCAGCTTTGGCGGGGTCGACCCGCCAAATCCCTCCGACGACGCCCTACGGAATGCGGTCCTTGAGGCCGTAGGAAAGGCCGGGGACGCGCTGTCGGACGCCCGCGTGGCCATCCGCCGAGACGACATGACCGCTCTGGCCCAAGCGGGTGACGACCTCAAGACGGCGCAAACCGCGCTGCAGTCGCTACGGGAGAGCCTCGGGTGAAGAGGGTCTTCGCGCTGATGCTCGGTGTGCTCACCGCCATCGGCGGGTTCGTCGACATCGGCGACCTCGTCACCAATGGCCTGGTGGGGTCCCGGTTCGGGCTGTCCCTGGCCTGGGTGGTCGTCGTCGGCGTCGTCGGCATCTGCGTTTTCGCCGAGATGAGCGGCCGCGTGGCCGCCGTGAGCGGCCGTGCCACGTTCGACCTGGTCCGTGAGCGGCTAGGCCCCCGGGTGGGTGTCGCCAACCTGGTCGCGTCGATGCTGGTCACCTTCCTCACCTTCGCCGCCGAGATCGGTGGGGTGGCGCTGTCCCTACAGCTCGCCACGAGCGTGAACCGGTACCTCTGGATACCCCTCGTCGGGGCGGCCGTGTGGCTGGTCCTGTGGCGGGTCAAGTTCGCGACGGTCGAGAACGTGTTCGGGTTGGCCGGGCTCGCCCTCATCGTCTTCGCCGTGGCGGTGTGGAAGCTCGCCCCCGACTGGTCGGCGCTGTGGTCCGATGCACTCCACCCGAGCGTCCCTGAGGAGGAGAGCCTCCCGGTCTACTGGTACTACGCCATCGCCTTGTTCGGCGCCGCCATGACCCCGTACGAGGTGTTCTTCTTCTCCTCCGGGGGTGTCGAGGAGCGCTGGTCGGCCAAGAATCTGGCCACCATGCGCGCCAACGTCTTCGTCGGGTTCCCGCTGGGTGGGCTGCTGTCGCTCGCGATCGCCGCCGCCGCGACCATCGTCCTGATGCCGGCGAAGGTCCAGGTCGACTCACTGGGCCAGATCGCGTTGCCGGTCGTCCAGGCCACCGGGAAGATCGGCCTGGCATTTCTGCTCGTCGGCTTCTTCGCCGCCACGTTCGGGGCGGCCTGCGAAACCAGCCTGTCCATCGGCTACAGCGTGGCCCAGTACTTCGGCTGGCAATGGGGCAAGTTCGTGGAACCCCTTCGGGCCGCGCGCTTTCACACCGTGCTGCTGCTGGCGACGATCGGCGCCGTCGCGGTACTGCTCACCACGGTCGACCCGATCATGTTGACCGAGTACTCAGTCGTCTTCAGCGCGATCGCGCTCCCTTTGACGTATCTGCCCATTCTCATCGTCGCCAACGACCGGACGTACCTCCGTGACCACGCGAACGGCCGCGTGGCCAACGCTCTCGGCTCGGTGTATCTCGTCGTCGTCCTCGCCGCCTCGTTGGCCGCCATCCCGCTGATGCTCGTCACCAAGGCCGGCCAGTGACCTACGACCAGGAGCTCTTCGACATCGGCCTGCGGCTGCTCGACCGGCAGATGGTCGGGGCCGAGGACGAGCTGCTCGGAAACGTCGACAACCTTCTCCTCGAAATGATCGAAGGCCGGCCTACCGTGACCGCCATCGTCAGTGGGCCGGCCGGCCTCGGGCCCCGCTTCGGCGGCCGGGTGGAGGTGTGGATGCGTGCCATCTGGCGACGGCTGCGTCCGGAGGCGGACCCGGCGCCCGTCGTCATCCCGATGGCCCATGTCGAACGGATCGAAGCCGCGGTGACCCTCGACGACACGGCCCAGCAGCTGGTCGCGGACGGCGCCCAACTCGAACGATGGCTGCGCTACTACCTCATCGCCCGCATCCCGGGAGCGACCGGCAGCCCCGACCGACTCGCCGGTCAGCCCCTCGGTCCCAAGGGCCCGGGCTCGTCGACCAGCACATCCATCCCGGATGATGCCCACCTCATCAGTGACCTCCTCGGCGCTCCGGTGTTCGACCGCAACGGGGACAGCCTCGGCGTCGTCCTCGACGTGTCCTCGGCGGCCCCGCATCCCGGGCGGCACCGGGTCGGGCCGCTACCGCTCACCCACCTGCTGTACGGGCGCCGCCGGCTGGGGGCCGAGATGGGCTACGTCGGGCAGCGCCGACAGGGACCGTGGCTCGTCGCCGCCCCGTTGCGGGCCTGGCAACGGGCGGACCGGCTCGTCACACTCCAGGACGTCACCCTGGACTGGAACCGCACGAGCGTCACTCTGAACCGGACGGCCGCGTGAGGCGTTCGACCGACCCGTTCGACGTCAGCTTCGGGGCGCCGCCTCGCGCAGCTGCTGCAGGAGCGGTTCCGCCGCCTCGGCGAGGAACCGGTCCTGCAGCTCGTCGCCCACCTGGACGAGGGCGATGTCGGTGAAGCCGGCCTCCCAGAACGGCTCTACCGCCTTGACGATCGCCTCGAGGTCCGGGCCGCAGGGGATCGTCGACGCGACGTCCTCCGGCCGGACGAAGGACGACGCGGCGGCAAAACCGGCGGTCGTGGGCAGGTCGGCGTTCACGGACCATCCGCCGCCGAACCAGCGGAACTGGTCGTGGGCCCGCTCGACGGCGGCGTCCACGCTGTCCGGGTCCCAGCTGATGGGGATCTGACCGATGGCCCGCGCGCCGTCGCCGATCGCGGGCCGGCCGTCGAGGCCGTTCCAGGCCTCGACGATCTCGCGTTCGGGCTCAGTGGCGATGAGGTGGTCAGCGAGTGGTCCGAGCTCCTCGACCGCTTTCGTGCCGCCCGCCGCCACGGCGACCGCGACCCCGTCGTCCGGGCAGTCCCAGATCCGGGCCGAGTCGACGTCGAAGTAGTCACCGCGGTAGGTGACCAGCTCACCGGTGTGCAGCTCCCGGATGATCTCCATGGCCTCGCGCAACATGGCCTGACGGGTGTCGACACCTGGCCAGCCGTCACCCACCACGTGCTCGTTGAGGTTCTCGCCCGCCCCTAGTCCGAGCGTGAACCGTCCGTCGGCCAGAAGCTGCAGGGTCGCCGCCTTCTGGGCGACGACCGCGGGGTGGTACCGCATCGTCGGACAGGTCACGTAGGTCATCAGCTCGACCCGGCGGGTCACCTGCGCTACGGCACCCAGGACGGCCCAGGCATACGGAGCATGACCCTGGGAGGAGAGCCACGGGGAGTAGTGGTCGCTCGAGACGAGAAAGTCGACCCCGGACTCCTCGGCGGCCGTCGCATACCGCACCAGGTCCTTCGGTCCGCTCTGCTCGGTCATCAAGGTGTAGCCGAATCGGGTCATGGGCAGGACCTACCCCGGGTCGGACGTGCCCGAAACCACTCGCTGCTGCCTCGACCGGGTTCGCCAGCAACCTGAGTGAGTAGGCTGGAACGGGTCAGGTGTGTGGACGTCAAACCTGTGCGGATGACGCTCGACACAGCGGAAGCGGTGTTGCGACCTGAGTGTCGCCGAACAGTCGAGAGGCGCCGTCGAGGCACTCGGGCCTGTGTTCACTCGGCTGGCGCGATTCCTGTCGACGAACTCGAGCTTCCGGATGGATCCGCACCGACTCGTCGAGGTAGCGGCGCCCGCGATCCCGCACGCCTCCGACTGTGCCGTCACCCTGACCTCCAGCGCCGGGTCCCCCCGCACGGTGGCGCACACCAGTGCCGCGCCCTCGACGTCGACGCGATCCAGTACGCCACTCGTCAAGGGCCATGCCTCGATGCCTTGGACCAGCACGACGTCGCGGTCGTCGAGGACCTGACGACTGACGGTCGACGGCCGGACTTCGCGCGGCGGTGCACCGCGGAGACACCGGAGCGCAGCATGCTCAGCGTGCGGCTCTCGCTCCAGGGACGGGATCGGCCAGCGATGAACCTGTATGCGGAACGTCCAGGCCGGTTCGAGGACCTGGACGTGGACGTAGCGACGGTGTTCGCGGCCTTCGTCGCATTGTCCGTGCAATTAGCGCTGCACGAGCAACGGGTAGCCCATCTCGAGGCGGCCCTCCAGACCAACCGCCAGATCGGCAGGGCGATGGGGATCTTGATGGCGCGCCGGCTGGTGACGTCGGACGAGGCCTTCGAGCTCTTGCGTCAGGCCAGCCAGCACCTGAACCGGAAGCTTTACGACGTGGCGGCCGAGGTGAACAGGACCGGCAGGCTGCCGGAGGTCCGCCGGGCCGATCACGACGTGGAATGACGGCTGGCGCGGACCTCAGGCCTTCACGAGCCGGAAGAAGGTGCTGTCCTCGCCGGAAGCCTTCTTCTCCTGGTAAAGGAAGGCGAGCCCGCTGTCGTCGAACTTCTCGAACCAGTCCTCCCAGCTGACGTGCTCCAGCTTGTCCTCGCCCGTACCTCCGGGAAAGTCGATGCGGAGGACGCCCAGGTCGTCCTTGGATCCGGTGTCCCGAACCGTCGCCGGGACGCCGTCGTGCGCTTCCACCCAGCGCCTGATCTCGTCGTGGTCGGTGGTGGTGTTGCTCTGGGAAGCCATGGTCGTCCCTTCGGTCCCACTCCGTGCGTGTCACGGCGTCTGCCGCTCATCACCGCATACCCATGCCCCGGCCCGCCACACCTGGCTACCCGCTCGGCTCCCGCGAGGCGGCATAGTTCTCGGAGCTTCGGGGTAGGCCTCCGAGCATGGCCGACGATGTGCTGCGACGCGTGCCCTTCGGAGGATCCGACGGCCCACGGACCGTCGTGACGGGAGGTGCGGGGTTCATCGGCTCGTGGCTGTGTGACGCACTGCTCGAGGCGGGCGGTGAGGTGATCTGCATCGACAACCTCCTCACCGGATCCCTGGAGAACCTGCGGACCGCGCTCTCCAGCCCGAACTTCCGGCTGCTGGAGCAGGACGTCAGTGACCGTGTTGTCGTCCGGGGGCGGGTGGACTGCGTCTTCCACCTGGCCTCCCCAGCCTCTCCGATCCACTACCAGCGACACGGGATCGCGACGCTGCGGGCCGGCAGCGCGGGAACGATCAACGCTCTTGAGCTGGCTCAGCGCAACGACGCGCGGTTCGTCCTCGCCTCGACGTCGGAGATCTACGGCGACCCGTCGCAGCACCCGCAGACGGAGTCCTATTGGGGTCACGTCAACCCCATCGGCCCCCGCAGCGTCTACGACGAGGCGAAGCGGTTCGCGGAGGCGGTCACCATGGCGTACCGGAACGCGGAAGGGGTCGACACGGGCATCGCCCGGATCTTCAACACCTACGGACCACGCATGAGCACCGACGACGGTCGCGTCATTCCTGCCTTCATCGGTCAATGCCTGAGCAACCAGCCGCTCACCGTTGCCGGGGACGGCGAACAGACCCGCTCCCTGTGCTACGTCTCGGACACCGTGCGCGGTTTGCTGGCGCTCGCGGCCAGCAGCGAAGCGGGACCGTTCAACCTGGGCAACCCGGATGAGGTGACGATGCTGGAGCTCGCGTGGCGCATCCGCGCGCTGACCGGCTCGGAGAGCGAGATCGTGCACGTGCCTCTGCCTCAGGACGATCCACGACGTCGGTGCCCGGACATCACCTTGGCGGGTGACCGGCTGCGGTGGGCGCCGACCGTCTCGTCCGAGGACGGGCTTGGCCGAACCATCGACTGGTTTCGTCGCCGAGACGGCCGTGCTCGTCGTCCACTGTCGGCGTTGGGTGCGCAAGGCGGCCACCCGAACGGCCGTCCCCGTGGCCGAGGCGCCACCGGCAGCGGTGATCGGGTCCGGGCGCGTGAGCTCGCACTGACCGGTACAACCGAAGCGCCCGCGTCGTCGATGCGAATTCCTGACCAGGCGGAGGACCCCCGGTAACGCCTTGACCGGAGGTGAAACCGTGGCCACTGCAGCGGGGGAAGCGGCCCGCCATCCGGATGCGCTCGTCCGCGGAGCGCCTGGCGGAGCTGCGAGGTCGATTGGCCGGGTTGGAAAGCGGCCAGCCGTCGACCGCCGACGA
>JBKPQA010000251.1:0-17751 GCA_046733835.1 Actinomycetota bacterium | reverse complement strand
TCGCCAGTCGCCTTCCTGGTCCTTCCGATCTCACCCGACGTCGTCGGCGTCGCCCTCACCGCAGCCGCCCTGTATGCGTGGACCCGCCGCCGACCCGTGCTCACCGGAGCGCTCCTGGGTCTGGCGATCTCCGCCCGGACGTATCCGCTCGTCGTTCTCGCAGCCCTGTTGTTCCTATGCCTGCGGACGGGCCGGGTCCGCCTGTGGCTACGGACGGCCGGAACCGCGGCGGTCGTGGCCGGCGGCATCCTATTCGTGCTCGGTGCCGTCAACCCTGACGTCGCCACCGCCGCATACCGGTCCTGGCTGGAGGCGGGCGCCGGCTTCGGATCTCCCTGGCTACTACCCCAGCTCGGCGGTTCACCGCTGTCCGCGACCACCGTGACGATCCTCTGCGTCGGAGGATGGGTGCTCGCGCTCGTCGTCGGGGCGGGGTTCTCGCTGGCCATGCCGCGTCGTCCCGGGCTGGCCGAGGTGAGCCTGGTCATGCTGGCGATCGTCCTGTTGACCGGGAAGTCGCTCACGGTGCAGTCGGCGCTGTGGCTCGTCCCCTTCGTCGCCCTGGTCGGACTGGCGTGGAAGGACGTGCTGGCCTGGTCGGCCACAGAGGCGCTGCACTTTGAGGCGGTGTGGCTCTATCTGGCCGGGACGTCGCAGCCCAGCCGAGGTCTCCCGGCCGCCTGGTACGCCGTGTTCCTCGTGCTGCGGCTCGGCGGCGTGCTCTGGCTCGTGGCCCGCACGTGGCAGCTGTCCCGCGGTCGACCACCGGTCTACGACGACGAAGGCGGCGTCGTGGACAGCACCCTCGGCGAGCACGAGAGTGACGAGCTGGCCGGGCCGTTGCGCGACAATCCCGACCGGCTCGTCGTCCGCTTCGGCTGACCGGCGTCAGCCGTTGCGGAGCATCCGGCGCCGGACGCCGAAGGTGTGCAAGCCCGCATACAGGAAGACGGCGAAGTAGATCCCGGCGGCCACGACGCCCACCACCACGACGATGACCGTGGCCGCGTCGGCGGTGGCCGCGATGAGGGCGGCCAGCGCCCCGGCGACCAGCGTGTTGACCGTGCCGACGAAGAAGTTGGTGCTGCCGACGATATGGACGAGCATGTGCCGCCGGACGCCCATCGTGTAGGTCTGCATCAGCCCGACCTGGTCGGACCGGGCCGACGTCACGAACTGCTCCTCGATGCCGGGTGCCAGCTCGGCGTAGGCAGCGCGCAGCCGGTTCATGGCGAGGATGAGTCCCGCGTCCTCGTCGCTGGCGAGGAAAACCCGGACGCTGGTCAGGGTTCCGAGGAGAAGCCCCGCTCCGGCGAGGCCGATGGCCAGCACCCGGAACGTCGTCCCGAACCCGCCGGCCTGCGCGACCAGGCCGAGGATGACCAGGGACCCGGTGAGGACGGTCAGGAGGATGGTGATCCGGCTCATCACCTCCGACCACATCGTGCCCCGCGTGGCCAGCAGGCTCCAGTGTTCGGTGGCCAGCAGCTGCGCGACGACGGCCGGTGGCGCGGGCGCCGATGACGAGGCCGCAGCAGGGAGCCCAGCGGGGTCGGTGTCCACGCGGGGATTGTCCCGCTGATTTCTCGGGACGCGGGCCGGACCGGTACTCTTGGTCGGTTCGCCGGGAGCCACAGACGCCTGTGGACGAGCCCGACCAGTGTCGGTGCCTCGTGCCAGGGTTGCTCACGGCGGGACGCATACACCCTCCTGTCACGGAGAGACCGTGACCGCCGAGACCAGAGGAGGTGGGTCACCGCATGCGTCAGTACGAACTCATGGTCATCCTCGACCCTGAACTCGACGACCGGACCATCGCGCCGTCGCTCGACAAGTTCCTCACCGTCGTCACCAAGGACGGCGGCACGGTGGACAACGTCGACATCTGGGGCCGCCGCCGGCTGGCCTACGAGATCAAGAAGAAGGCCGAGGGCATCTACGCCGTCATCAACATGACCGCCGAGCCCGCCACGGCTCAGGAGCTCGACCGCCAGCTCGGCCTCAACGAGTCGGTGCTGCGGACCAAGCTGCTGCGCCCCGGCGCGTAAGCCACGACGAGCGAGAGGACCAAAAGCAATGGCCGGCGACACCGTCATCACCATCATCGGCAACATCACCGGCGACCCGGAGCTGCGGTTCACCCCCTCCGGCGCCGCGGTGGCCAACTTCACCGTCGCCTCCACGCCGCGGGCGTTCGACCGCCAGAGCAACGAGTGGAAGGACGGGGAGACCCTGTTCATGCGCTGCTCGGTCTGGCGCGACGCGGCGGAGAACGTCGCGGAGTCCCTCAACCGCGGCACCCGCGTCATCGTGTCCGGCCGCCTGAAGTCGCGGTCCTACGAGACCAAGGAAGGCGAGAAGCGCACCGTCGTCGAGATGGAGGTCGACGAGGTGGGCCCCTCGCTTCGGTATGCGTCAGCCAAGGTCACCAAGACCCAGCGCGGCAACGGTGGCGGCGGCTTCGGTGGCCAGCAGGGCGGCAGCAGCTTCGGTGGCCAGCAGCAGGAGGACCCGTGGGCCACGGGTCCCGGTCAGGGCGCCACCGGTGGCGGGCAGCCCGTCGGCCAGAGCGGCTGGGGTGGCCAGTCGTCCGGCAACCAGGGCGGCGGCCAGCAGGGTGGCTGGGGCAACAACGCTCCCGGCTACGACGAGCCTCCCTTCTGATCGCACGTCTGACCACAATCCGATAGATCCCATCCCGGGGTGACCCCCGGGCTCTTCCCCCAAGAAGGAGAGCACCACGATGGCCAAGCCCGTTGTGCGCAAGCCCAAGAAGAAGGCGAACCCGCTCAAGGTCGCCAAGATCGAGAACATCGACTACAAGGACACCGCGCTGTTGCGCAAGTTCATCTCCGACCGCGGCAAGATCCGCGCCCGGCGGGTGACCGGCGTGTCGGTCCAGGAGCAGCGGCTCATCGCCACCGCGGTCAAGAACGCCCGCGAGATGGCGCTGTTGCCGTACTCCAGCTCGGCGCGCTGAGGAGGCACGTCCGTATGAAGGTCATTCTCACCAACGAGGTCTCCGGACTCGGCACCGCGGGTGACGTCGTCGACGTCAAGGACGGCTACGCCCGCAACTACCTGCTGCCCCGGCACCTGGCTACCCCGTGGACCAAGGGCGGCCAGAAGCAGGTGGACGCGATCACCACGGCCCGGGCCAGCCGTGAGGTCAAGTCCCTGGAGGAGGCCAAGCAGCTCAAGGGCCGTCTCGAGGCGGCCTCGGTGACGGTCGCCGCCAAGGCCGGCAACGCAGGTCGGCTCTTCGGCGCGGTCAGCACCGGCGACATCGCCGACGCGGTCAAGGCCGCCGGCGGCCCGGAGCTCGACCGCCGCAAGATCGAGGTCAAGGGCCACATCAAGTCGACGGGCACCTACCAGGCGCTGGTTCGGCTCCACCCCGAGGTCCAGGCAACGGTGCCGTTCGAGGTCGTCGCCCGCTGATCGAAGCGGGATCTCAGAAGATCGGTCGCCACGGAAGGGCAGCGTCGGCAACGGCGGACGCTCCCCTCCTGATCGCCGGCAGTGACGTCACGCATACTTCGGTATGCCCGCCGGCGACCCGACAGTCGAGCCGAGCCCAGCCCAGATAGAGGCTGCCGCGGGGTCGCCCGGCCCTCCGTCCCGTGCGGCCGCGGCACCGTTACCTGCGTGGGTGGCGTACGCCTTGGTGTTCGGGACATCCGCGGCGGTGCTGATTCTCGAGATCACTTCCCTGCGGCTCATCGCGCCGTACGTGGGCATCACGCTCGAGACCAACACGGCGGTGATCGGCCTTGCCCTCACGGCGATCGCCATCGGTGCCTGGTCCGGAGGCGCGGCGGCCGACCGCCTGCCGCCGCGCTCGGCGATCGGCCCGCTGGTCCTCGTGGGCGGCGCGTTCGTACTGGTCGTGACCCCGGCGATCCGGCTAGCGGCCTCAGCGGCCGGGCCCGCGGACGCCGCGCCCATCGCCATCCTCGTCGCGACGGTCACGGTCTTCGTCCCCGCCGCGGTGCTCTCGGCCGTCCCGCCCATGCTCGTCAAGCTCCAGCTGGCGAGTCTCACGGAGACCGGTTCGGTCGTCGGCCGCCTTTCCGGCGTCAGCACGATCGGCGCCATCGTGGCGACGTTCGCGACCGGGTTCGTTCTGGTGGCGGTCGTCCCGACCAGCGTCATCCTCACCGGCACCGGAGTCCTCCTGGTCGTGGCCGGGCTGGCCTTCGTCGTCTCGAACAAGCGACGCGGGATTGCCCCCCATGTCGGGGTCACGGCACCTGTGGTCCTCGCCCTGGCTGCGGCGCTCGGTGGTGTCCTGGTCCCCTCGCCGTGCCAGGTGGAGACCCGGTACCACTGCGCGTCCGTGCTTACCGACCCGGCGCGGCCGGACGGTCGGACCCTCATGCTCGACACGCTCCGGCACAGCTACGTCGACACCAGCGACCCCACGTACCTCGACTTCGCCTACATGAAGGCCTTTGCGGCTGCCCTCGACACTCGGCCCGCCGGCCGGCTCGACGTGCTACACGTCGGCGGTGGCGGGATGACGCTGCCGCGCTATCTTCTGGCGACCCGTCCGGCGAGCGCGAACCGGGTCGTCGAGATCGACGCGGGCGTCGTCGACGTCGACCGCACGCGACTGGACCTCCCGGACGACCTCCGGCTCCAGGTCGAGGTGGCGGACGGCCGGACGGCGGTCCGGCGGCTGGCGACCGACAGCTACGACGTCTACGTCGGCGACGCTTTCGGTGGTGTCGCCGTGCCATGGCACCTCACGACGCGCGAGACGTTCCTCGACGTCGACCGCATCCTGCGGCCGGACGGCCTCGTGGTGCTCAACGTCATCGACTACCGGTCCCTAGACTTCGCCCGCGCGGAGCTGGCGACGATCTCCTCGGTGTTCGAGCATGCGGCGCTGGTCACCAACAACGGCGGCCTGAACGGCGGCAACCTCGTGCTCCTGGCGTCGCATACACCCATCGACCGGGCCGGGATGACCGCCGCCCTCCGGGAGCACGGTGGGTCGATGGCCCTGGTCTCTGAATCCGACGTACGGTCCTTCCTCGGCGACGACCCGCTCATCCTCACCGACGACCACGCTCCGGTGGACCAGCTGCTCACGACCTCTCGCTGAGCCCTCTCTCCCTCGGCCCGTAGGTGTAGGCCCGTCTCGAGCGGGTAGTCCGAGTTCTCATCCGACCCGAGGAGGACCCGTGACCACTGCTACCCGACCGCTCGCCCTCGTCACTGGCGCGTCGAGCGGAATCGGTCGCGAGCTGGCCGTCGAACTCGCCGCTCGTGACTACGACCTCGTGCTCGCGGCCGAGGATGGGGACCTGTCCACCGTGGGGGAGGGCGCATCTCGGAGTGGGGCCTCGGTCGTGACCGTCACCGCCGACCTGGCGACCGACGCAGGCGTACAGAAGCTCGTCGGCGAGGTCGAGGGGATCGGTCGGCCGGTCGACGTGCTGTGCCTCAACGCGGGAGTCGGCAACGCCGGCCCGTTCATCGAAACCCCGTTGGAGGACGACCTTCGGCTGATCGCCCTGAACATCGACCACGTGGTGCACACGGCCAAGCGGTTGCTGCCCGGCATGGTGCAGCGGGGTCAGGGCCGGGTGCTCATCACCTCGTCGATCGCGGCGCTCATGCCCGGACCGTGGTACGCGACGTATGCGGCGTCGAAGGCCTTCCTGCAGTCCTTCGCCGAAGCGATCCGCTACGAGCTCAAGGACACCGGCGTCACGGTGACCGCGCTGCTGCCGGGTCCGACCGACACCGATTTCTTCGACCGGGCCAACCTCGACGGCACCGTGGCGGACGAGGGTCCCAAGGACGACCCGGCGGAGGTCGCTCGGGACGGCGTCGAGGCCATGCTCGACGGCAAGGACCAGGTCGTCGCCGGCTCCTGGCGCAACAAGGTGCAGGCCGTACTGAGCAAGGGCGGGCCGGACAGCCTCAAGGCGGCGATGCACGCCCAGCAGACGAAAGAAAAGTAGACGGAGCCTCAGCTGGCGTCCACCCGGCTCAGCTCGAAGACCGGGTGGGCGTGCGCCTCACGAGCGAACGCCTCGACCGGCGCGCCCTTCGGCACGTCGAAGTAGGAGCGGACGGCACCGGCGATCTCCAGGTAGTCCTTGAGCACCGGTCCGGCCTCATGCGGCGCGACCTCCCGTACCGCATACTCGGCGTTGGTCTGCTGCCCGTCAATCTTCCCCGTGAGCCGGACGGTCCCGGCGGCACGGGCGTTGACGACCCATCCGACCGGCCCGTACGGCGCGACGAGGTAGAGGTGACCGCTGCGGTGCACCGGGGTCACCGGGGTGCGGCGCTCTTGTCCGGTTCGGCGTCCCACCGTGGTGAGCATGACGGTGCGCGGGACGAGGTTCCACGCGACCAGGCGGTCCATGACGGCGTTGCCGATCCGCCGGCCCGTGGTCATCTCAAGCCGCTTCGTCGGCCACCGGGACTGGTCCGCGCTCATGCTGACAAACCGTACGGCCTGTCCCGGCTAGACTGGCGTCGTGACCAGGACCTGTTCTCACCGCGCGCCGGTATGCGTGCCGAGCGCCAGCTGGTGGCTGCCCTGACCGGGCGGACCTGACATCTCACGACGAGCCGCCCCGACAACGGGCGGCTTTGCTGTGTCTGCGCCAGGCGTCCGCGGGGCACGACCGAACAAGGAGCACTCATGACCACGACGACCGAGCAGACCACCGCGGAGCCGCAAGCACCTGGCCGGCGAAAGCGCATGCTGACGGGCGACCGGCCGAGCGGCAAGCTGCACCTCGGCCACTTCGTCGGCAGCGTCGAGAACCGGATCCGGCTGCAGGAGGAGTACGAGGCGTTCTTCATCATCGCCGACCTGCACCTCTTGACGACGCGAAACACTCGCGCCGACATCGACATGGTCAGCGTCCACGCCCGCGACATGGTCCTCGACCAACTGTCCGCCGGGATCGACCCGGACAAGGCGACCTTCTACCTGCAGTCCGCGATCCCCGAGGTCACCGAGCTCAACACACTGTTCCAGAACCTCGTCACGGTACCCCGCCTGGAACGCGTTCCGAGCCTCAAGGACATGGCCCGCGCCGCCGGCAAGGACGAAATGCCCTACGGACTTCTCGGGTACCCGGTGCTGCAGGCGGCCGACATCCTCTGCGTCAAGGGCGACGTCGTCCCGGTCGGCAAGGACAACCACGCCCACGTCGAGGTGACCCGCGAGATCGCGCGCCGGTTCAACTACCTCTACGGGGACGTCTTCCCCGTACCCGAGCTGGTCGAGAGCGAGATCACCACGCTCGTCGGTACCGACGGCCAGGCCAAAATGAGCAAGTCGTTGGAGAACACCATCCTGCTCTCGGACGACGCCGACACGGTGCGCCGCAAGGTGCGCGGCATGTACACCGACCCCAACCGGATCCGCGCGGACATCCCCGGCACCGTCGAGGGGAACCCGGTGTTCCTCTACCACGACGCGTTCAACGCGAACGCCGACGAGGTGGCCGAGCTCAAGGAGCGCTACCGCGCCGGCCGGGTCGGTGACGTCGAGGTCAAGGAGCGGCTCGCCGTCGCCCTCAACGCGTTCCTCGAGCCGATGCGCGAGCGTCGAGCGCGCTACGAGAGCCGGCCGGGTTACGTCGACGAGATCATCGTGGACGGCACCGAGCGGACGCGCGCCGAGGTGAAGTCGGTGGTCGCGGAGGCCAAGAAGGCGATGGGTCTGACCGGCACCTACAACCAGCTGCGCCGCAAGGCGGAGCAGGCGCGCAAGCGCCGCGGCCAGTAGGAGCGACCGCCTCAGCGGTCGTCGGAGCCTGTCGGCGGCCGGCGGTCGTCGTCCACGACCGTCGAGTCGACGAACGTGTCGTCGTCTTCGCGGTCTCCCGGCTCACGGTCTTGAGCGGTGTCGAGGACGTCCTGCTCCACCTGAAGGGTGGGTGACTTCTCCGGCGCCTCCGCCTGCAGCTCGGCGTCCGTCTGGGCCGACTCGTCGACCTTCTCGACGTCACCCTCGCTCGCGCCAGTCATGCCCTGGTATGCCTCGTCGTGCGGCTGGATGGCGTTGGGCATCGTATGGAGGAGCCGGTCCTCGGCCTCATGGGCTGCGTGGATCTTCTCCGCCAGCTCGTGCAAGTCGGGTCCGTGCTGATCCGCCATGACCGCCTCCATCGTTGGTCTGCCTGTCGTGGTGCGCGTCTCGTATGCGCGTCGCTGGTTCTACTGTGCCGCTCTCGCGCGCGGGGGGCCAGCGCTCCTGCTGCCCGCCGCGCTAGCGTGATGCCGACCTCCCGCGGAGGGGGCTCGCAGAGAGGATCGTGCCATGCCCGGTTGGTTGTGGGCCGTGATTGCCATCGTCCTAGGCGTGCTCCTCTACCTGGCGCTCCGCCGGCGCGGCGGCGGACGGCACCGCGGGGTTCCCGCAATCGAGTACTTTCCGGACGAAGACCAATCCCGCGCAGGCCCTCTCGATGGGGAGGACCGCGTCGAGCTCGAGGGCCACGTCGACCGTGAGGGCCACGTCGAACTCGAGGGCCACGTCGAGCGTGAGGGCCGCGCAGGGGACGTCTCCGAGGCGCCGCGCCAGGAGATCCCCGAGGACCTTCCGGTGGCACCCTCAGAGCCGTCGCGCACGGAGGACGTATCCGCGGAGGATCCACGCACCGAGAGGCCATCCGCGGAGCAGCCACCGACAGAAGTGACGGGAGCAGAGAACCCACGAGCGGAGCACGCATCTGCCGAGGAGCCGCGCGCGGAGCCGGCGGCCCCCTCGCGGGCCGCCCGGACCGATGCTGATCCGGACGCACCCGCCGCCCCCGACATGCGAGGGTCCGGCTACGGCGCCGCCGCGGCCGCCCCGGGACCCGCCGGCGCCGGCCCGCAGGGCTGGACCGTCAAGGGGAACGCCGACTCGATGCTCTTCTACACGGCCGACGCCCCGGGCTACCTCCGGTCCGCGGCGGACGTGTGGTTCGAGAGCGAGGAGGCCGCCATCACCGCCGGCTTCACGCGATGGAACGCTCATCACCGCTGAATCCGCTTCTCCGGCAAGGCGGCCCGCCAACGGGGCCGTCCAGCTCGACGTCCGCACCAATTCGCTCAACCTGATCCGGCTCGCCCTCGCCCTCCTTGTCCTCGTCGCGCACGGCTTCTACCTGTCCGGTGCGGGCACCGGCCCCTCCTTCGAGGGCGAAAACCTCGGGGGCTGGGCCGTGTTCGGGTTCTTCACGATCAGCGGCTACCTCATCACCGCGAGCCGGTTCGCCAACCCGCTCGGCCGGTACCTCCTCCTCCGGGTCGCCCGCATCTACCCTGCCTTTCTCGTATGCCTGGTCGTCACCGCCGGGATCTTCGCCCCGATCGCCTGGACCGCCGAAGGGCGCGACTGGAACGGCTTCCTCACGACGCCGACGACGCCCGTCGCATACGTGCTCGACAATCTGGCCCTGCAGATCAATGTGTACGACGTGGCCGGCGCGCCCTCGGCCGTCCCCTATCCAGGCGCCTGGAACGGCTCCCTGTGGACGCTCTACTTCGAGTTCCTCTGCTACCTCCTCGTCGGCCTGCTCGTCTGTCTCCACGTTGTTCGGCGTCATCCATGGGTGATCGGTCCGGCGTTTGCGGTCTCCGTCCTCGCCTGGGCGACCGTCGACGTGTGGGGAGCCGACGCATACTCCGACCTCACCCTGCTGGCGCGGCTGCTGCCGGCCTTTCTTGGCGGTGCGCTGGTCCAGGTGGCCATGCGAGGACGACCGTTCCGCCGACCGGTAGCCCTGGCCGCGATCGCCCTCGCCGGTGTCCTCGTCGTGACCGTCGACCACTGGGGAGCGCAGCTCGCCTCGCCGCTCATCGCGTACGCCCTGCTCTGGCTGTCAACGGTCCTGCCTTCACCACCGGTCGCCCGGCGGCACGACATCTCCTACGGCGTCTACATCTACGCCTTTCCGGTGCAGCAGCTGCTGGTTTATGCGGGTGCCCACCGGCTCGGGCTGGTGGGCTACGACCTCCTGGCCGCGCTCGCTACCGCGGCAATCGCGGTGGTGAGCTGGCGAGTGGTAGAACGTCCGGCCTTGCACTGGGCCAGGCACCGATTCCCTTCAGCAGCAACGGTTTCAAGGGCGACTGACCGCGTGGCGCAGGAGCGGCCGGGCCGCGTTCCAGTCTCGCCGGGTAACGACACCGGGGAGCAGGCTGAGGGCGTGCGCGCGTGAAGTGAGCCGGGCGCGCGCCGCCCGGGCCGCCTTGGTCCAGCCAAGCGCCTGCATCTGGTCGGCGGCCATTTGGTAGTACGTGCGCTCGTCGGCGAACCGCGACCCGTCGACCAGCGTCGTCGCCGACGCGCTCGCCAGGTGCCGCCGGTAGAGGAAGCACACCGCCGGGTCGACCACGAGGATTCCGCCGCGTGCGACGAGGTCGAGCTCCAATGCGAAGTCCTGGATGATGGGCATCTCCACCCGAAACCCGACCTCCTGGACGGCGTTGCGCGAGAAGGCGATTGAGGGCCAGTACAGCCAGTTCCCGTGCAGCAACGACGTGGCGAGCGACTCGCCCGAGAGGACGGCGCGCTCACTGCCTCGAGGCCGGAGCAGCCGCTGCTTGACGGTGTCGGCCAGGCCGGCGGAGGGCGTGCCCGTCTCGTCGACCACGCGCACGCCCGGCTGGACCATCGCGGCATCGGGAACCGCTTCGAACGCGTCGAGGACCACGCTGACGTAGTTCGGTAGCAAGACGTCGTCGGAACCCAGAAACACCACATGCTCTTGGGCCGCCCGGGCCAGGCACTCGCGGTAGTTGGCGGTGATCCCCACGTTCGCGGCGTGCCGCACCACAGTGACGCGGGCGTCGTCCATCCCGGAGAGCCAATCGAAGATCTGGCGGTCCGGGTAAGCGTCGTCGACAACCGTCAGTCGCCAGTCCTCACGGTCCTGGCTGAGGACACTGTCGACGGTCTCGCGCATGAGGTCGGGGTCACCCCAGTACGGCACGAGGATGTCGAGCGCCACGGCGCACAGGGTATGCGTTCGCGCCCGACCAGCCTCTGCCGCTGCCTACCGCACGACCCAAGGTGCGCCAGCGGAAGATCGCACCCACGATCAGGGGTGCGACCTTCCGCTGGAAGCAAGGTCGCCCAGCCTTAGGCCCGAAGCACGCAGGCCGGGCGACGGCACGGCCTAACTCGGTCGGTCCAGCCGCCGTCGTTGAGGACCGCTCCGACTTCGATGGCGAGGACGCACGGAGTCACCGCGACGTCGGGCCTGTACGCCCGCACGGTCAGCCATCCCGATCCGGCGCCTCGACGGTCGCGCCGTCCGTCGTGAACTTGACCTGAAAAGCCCTCATGACCAAGCCGACCGTCGAGCTCGACGAGAACGCGTTGGTCGGGGTAGTCGACGTCGTGGCGTTCCCGTCCGTTCCCCTGTCGACGCAACTGTCGTACCCCGACCGGCAACCCGTGCGCCCGCTCCACGTCGTGCAGGTACCGGCCCTCAATGGCGCTCTCAACTCCCTGGTCCGCAGCCGACAAGACCAGCTTTAAGAGTGCCCGCCGAGGATGTCGCAGCCGACCGTCCAGCCTCCGCAACACCGAGGGCTCGTCGGTGAGACGCTTCTGGAAGGCGCGGCCCAGCAGGGCGAAGAGCTCGTCGGGAGTGGCCGACACCGCCAGGTCGAGGATCGTCTCCTCGGGTGTCGTGCGCCATGGCCAGTGCAGGTCGTCGACGTGACGGTCCGCCTCCGTGACTCGATGCACCAAAACTCCCGGCGGCGCAGCGACTCGACGAAATTCAGGGACAATCAGGTGATCCGACCTGGCGTAGAGCGCACCAGGCCCCACGCATACCCCGCGGTCTCTTGCGACCAGGCCGCCTGAGGCACGGCGAGCTGTGCAGCCAGCGCGCTAGTCCACCAGTCGTCTCTTCCCGGCATCGTCTGGTAGACGCCCGGAAGAACACGCCTCCACCGCCCGGTCGCGAGCCTCCACTCGATTGCTTTCGAGGTGAGCCCGGCGGATAGGCATTGCGCTCGCGTGACCAGGCCCCGCTGCTCGTTGCGAGCGACCGCAAGGTCGTCAAGGGACCGGACGAGAGGAGGTGCGCCGAGCTGCATACCTCACTGTCGAGCGCCTCCAGCACTCCGCCCTTTGGTCATCCACAGGCGGAGGATCACCGGGTCGCGCCGGTGACCAGCCAGGCGTCGGCCCGGAACCGCCACCAGAGCCCTACGCCGCGCAGCGCCATGAACCCGCCGCCGAACCAGAGCCAGAGTCCCGCCAGCGGTTGGCCGAACCCGCCCGGTAGTACCTGGCCGCCGGCGCTGGCCCAGAGCGTCACCGGTACCCAGACCACGCCGGCGAGGACCATGGCCACCGCCAGCCAGACCATGTCCCCGGCGCCCATGAGGACCCCGTCGACGACGAAGACGAACCCCGCCAGCCACTCCATCACCGCAACGACGACGAACCCCCAGGCGGCCGCCGAGACGACGGCCGGGTCCTGAGTAAACAGACGGCCGATGACCGGCGACAAGGGCAAGAGCACCAAGCCTGTGACGGCGCCGGCGCTGATCCCCCAGCGCGCCATGGTCCCCGCGGCCGACCGAGCTTGTTCGACGTCCGCCGCGCCGAGCGCCTTCCCGGTGATCGCCTGGGCGGCGATGGCGAGCGCGTCGAGGGCGAAGGCCAGGCCGTTCCACACGATCGCGACGATCTGCTGCGCCGCCAGCACCGTGTCGCCGTAGCGGGCGGCGACCACCGTCGTCGCGAGGATCACGCCTCGCAGTGCGAGCGTACGGACCAGCAGGGGAACGCCGCCGACCGCCGCCGAGAGGATGCCAGCGGTATGCGGCGACAACGGCGCCCCGAGCCGGATCGCCTTGCGCAGCACCGTGATCACCAGTGCCGTGGCCATCCCTGTCTGCGCGATCACCGTACCGATCGCCGATCCGGCAATGCCCAGCCCCAGGCCGTAGACCAGCGCGAGGTTCAGGACGATGTTGGCGCCGAAGCCAGCCACTGCGACGATGAGCGGCGTTGTCGTGTCCTGCAGCCCCCGCAGCAACCCGGTGGCACCGAGGACGACGAGCATTCCGGGCAGGCCCAGCGCCGAGAGCCGCAGGTACGTCGAGGCCTGCTCCTGGACGCCGGCCGAGCCACCGACGGCCGCGCAGAGAGCCGGCGCCGCGACGGCGACAACGATGGCCGCGAGCGCACCGAGTCCCAGGGATAGCCACAACCCGTCTACCCCGGCCGCCACGGCGCCTCGCTCATCGCCGGCCCCGAGCCGTCGGGCGACGACGCTGGTCGTGCCGTACGCGAGGAAGACGAACACCCCCGCCGCCGTGATGAGGATCGACGAGGCGACACCCAGGGCCGCGAGGGGTTCGGTGCCGAGATGGCCGACGATGGCCGAGTCGGCCAGGAGGAACAGCGGTTCGGCAACGAGGGCGAGGAATGCCGGAATCGCGAGTCGGAGAATTTCCCGCCTCATCGCCGCCCCACTCGCGCGAGCCTAACCAGACCGGTAGGGCGCGCTGCGAGCGCTCAGGAGCCGAGGGTCAACAGTCCCCAGTACCGGCGGTAGCCACCGTCATTCGGCGTGTGGTCCGATACGTAGCGGTTGTTGCTCGCGCGAGACCGGATCCCGGTCTGGCTGCCGGGCGTCGGATCGGCGTCGTCGACGAGAAGATTCGCGCCGAACTGCGTTCCGACGGCCGGCGGAGTGGGTCCGGGGACTTCGGGCATCCGGATGACCGACCATGGAACGGCCGCCTCGATGGTGTAACCGCCACCGCCGGCGACGGCACCCGCCTTGACCGACGGCGCGGCTCGCCCGGCGTCGACATCGAACGTCGGCCCCGACCCGAGGGTCAAGGCGGAGACGGCACCTCCGCTTCCGTTGAGGCCGATCGACAACGAAACGTCGCCGGGGCTGAGGTTGATCCCGTCGGCGTTCGCGCCCGGCGATCCGAATTGCAGGGTGACCGCGTCGCCTTGGAACAGTCGAGCCGGGTTCTGCGCGTTGGTTGTCGTGACCTCCGGGTCGACGACCTGCACGAGCAGGTAGAGGTTGTCCGCGTCCCAGCCGAGGGTCCACAGACCCTTGACGGTCGCGGTGCTCCCGGCGACGAGATAGTCGGCGACGATAGGCGCGGTCGCCGGCCAGTCCTCGCCGCGCCCGTCGATCGTCGGCGGCGTGGCCAGCCGCCGTGCGGCCATCTGCGGACCCTCGACCGGCCGGTACGCAACGGTCGCCGTCGCCACCGACGGCACTGCGCCGGCTGCTGGCGTTGCCCCGATGGAGGTGCTCCCCGGCGGCGTGGAGACCGACGATGCAGGTGCCGCCACTCCGGTCCCCGCGTCGGTCGAACCGTCGGAGCCGCGAGTGAGCGCCAACACGACGATCGCGACCAGCGCGGTCGCGGCAGCGGCGGCAACGCCCACCAGCCGTCCGCGGCGGGGCCGGCGACTCGGGGACGAAGCACCGACGGGCGTGGGTATGCGAGGAGTCTCGGGCGGCGCGACAACCGCCGGGCGCGTGCCCGGGCCTAGCGACTGGAAGACCTGGCCGTCCGGGGCGTTGAGGTAGAGCACCGGCGTGGCCCACTCGCTCGCATACCCGGCCAGCAAGCCCTTGCGGGCGCTGGTCACGGCCTGGTCGACTGGCATACCGTCCGCCAGCGCCGCGTAGAACTCACCCGTGAAGGCCGTCGCCGCGCCGTCACTGATCGGGAACTGCATGGCGACGACGGCGGTGCAGTCCTGCTGGATCAACCGCCCGGCCATGCCGCTGAACGGGTCGGTGGCACCGAGCCGGCCCGACTGGCAGGCGTTGAGGAAGACCAGCCGTAACGGGTCGTGGTCGTGAAGATACGGCCCGAGCACGCCTGCCGGGACGGGGACGCTGCGGCCGTACTGGTCGCAGAAGTAGAGGACGCCCTCCTGCTGATTCTCGTCGTAGTCGCCGTGGCCGATCACGTGAAGTACGTGGGTGTCATGGGAGCGCAACCACGACGCTAGCTCGCTCGTCGTCGGGGCGGGCAACCGGTCGAGGTGAACCGCGCCCGACGCGATGCGGGGACCCAGCAGGTCCTGCATCCGGCGCCACTCTGCCTCGACGTCGAGCTCGGGCAGGTCGGTCGGGGAGGAGAGGACGACAAGGATCCGCAGTGGTCCTTCTACGGCCAACGGACGGGGTGGCTGGACCACCTCGAGGTAGCGGACCACCGGCGTGCGTTCGGACTGCGCCGGGTAGGTGTTGGACCGCCGGTCGTAGAGGAGCTCCCATGGCAGTCCGGCTATCGCCGGGGCGTCGGTGAGTTGCAGCCGCAGGCGCAGACCCTCACCGGCCTCCCGGGTCGTGTCTTGGCTGCGAGTCCAGGCCAGCAGGACCTCTTCCCCGAACACGGCGTCGAACAGCCGGCCACCGAGCTCGATCGACGCCTTGGGCCTCGGGTCGGCAGACGCCCGGCGCATCTGGGACCGGCCGGGGTCGAGCTTGAGGAGCAGGTTCTCCAGCTCGGTGGCGTCGAACGGCATCGCGAACGTCACGCTCGCTCCGGCGCCGACCGGGCTCGCGGCGACCCTGGACCGGTAGCTGCCCTCCGCCAGTGACTCGACGAGCAGATCGAAGTTCTCGTACCGACGAGACGTCACCGCGAGACCACGCGGCCTGGTCAGTTCGCCAACGTGAGGGTGCCCCAGATGGTGCGGAACGAGGCGTCGTTGCCCTTGCGCTGGGGGTTGTTGCTCACCATCGAGCTGAGCTCACCGGCCTTGGCACCGTTCGGGACCGAGTCACTGACGTTGAGGTTCATGCCGAACTCGTTGCCGCCGGTGACGTCCTGGGCGCCCAGCGTCGACCATGGAATGGCCGCCTCGATGATGTAGCCGTCGTTGGTCTTCACGGTCGCGGCCTTCAAGCCCTGGATGGTGTTCGAACCGCGGACGAACGCCTTGCCGTCGGGCACGTTGATGGCGCTGATCACCGTGTCGTCGTTGAAGTTTGCCGGGCCGATCAGGACGTGTTTGTCGCCCTGCTCCAGGCCGGAGTCCCCGTTTTCTGGAGTCGCCGTGCCGAATTCGAAGCTGACGCCGTCGCCCTTGAACAGCTGAGACGGGTCGGATTTGTGCGTCTGCAGGGCGGTCGCATCGGTCACGCCGACAATGAAGTAGAAGTTGGCGTCGTCCCAGGCCAGGCCCCAGTGGCCAAGCAGGCTGGTGTCGTTGCCGGCGACGAGGACGTTGCTGTCGAACGTCGGCGTGTTCTGGGGCCAGTCGGACGGATCGCCGTTGATCGTGAGACCGGACGAGAGGTGGACGGCCGAGATCTTGGGGCCGGTCAGCGTGCTCCCGCTGCCGTTATTCGTGGGCGTGACAGTCGTCGACACGGACCGGCCGTACCAGTAGAGGCCGGCGAGGACGAGGACGATCACCGACAGGGCGATCGTGATGATGAGACCCCAGCGCGGCTTCTTGGCCGGCGGTCCGGAGACGAACCGGGGCGGCTGCGGCGGCACGGACTGCTGGTACTGATAGTCCGGCTGCTGCGGAGCGGTCGGTCGTTGCTGGACGCTCGGCTGCTGTGGACTCCACTGCCGAGTTTGCTGCCCTGTCTCCTCCGGAGTCTGCTGCGCGCTCTGCGGCCGGTATGCGAGTGGTGCCTGCTGCTGCGCGGCCGGCGGCTGATACGCCCGCGGTTGGTCGGTTGACGGTTGGTGGGTCGGCTGCGGAGTGGTCGGCTGAGGACCCGTCGATTGGGCAGCGTCCTGTTGCGGAGCGGTCTGTTGCGAAGGGGTCTCCTGGGGCGTCGACGAGACCGCGGTGGTCGGCAATGGCTGCGTGAGCGGCGTCGGCGACGCGGCGCCCGAGGCTGCCGCACCGGCTCCGGCGGCGACCGCACCCGCTGCGGCGACTCCGCCCGCGGCGGCGGCGATCCCGCCCGCGCCGGGGGCCCCGCGCAGCGGTTCCCTATCGGCGTCGTCCTGGCCCGGGGACTCCTTCGGCGGCTCGGGCGAGACCTGCTCCGCTTGCTCCTCCGGCGGAGGTCTCCGGGCGGTCTCGGTCGTCGGCGCATCGACGGCCAGCGCCTCCGCCGCCCGGGCCTCGTCCTGGGGCTCGACATCAGGCATCGGCGTGGGCACTGCAGTGACCGCGGGCTGAGCGACGATGTGGTCGAACACCTTGCCGTCCGGCGCACGAAGGAAGAGGACCGGCGTTGCCCACTCCGCCGCATACTCGGCGATGAGCGCCTTGCGCGCGCTGGTGGCGGCCTGATCCACCGGGAACCCGTCGGCGAGCGCGCCGTAGAACTCGCCGGTGAACGTCGTCGCCGCCCCGTCGGAGATGGGGAACTGCATCGCGACGACCGCCGTGCAGTCCTGCTGCACCAGGCCCTGCGCCATGCCGCTGAACGGGTCCGTCGAGTCGACCCGCGCGGACTGGCACGCGTTCAGCAGGACCAACCGAAGCGGGTCGTGGTCGCGCAGGTAGGGCCCGAGGACGGTCGGGCTGACCTTGGTGCTGCGGCCGTAACGGTCCTGGAAGTAGATGACGCCGTCCTGGATCCGCTCGTCGTAGTCGCCGTGGCCGATGAAGTGCAGGATGTGGACGTCGTTCTGCCGCAACCAGGCGGACAACGCCTGGACGGTCGGCGCCGGCAGCCGGTCGATCTTCACCGTGCCCGCCGCGACCTTGCTCTCCAACGCGTCCTGCACCCGTCGCCACTCGGCCTCGACGTCGAGCTCGGGCAGATCGGTGGGTGAGGAGATGACGACGAGAAT
>JBKPQA010000250.1:0-5954 GCA_046733835.1 Actinomycetota bacterium | reverse complement strand
GCGCTCACCACCGTCGTCGACGCGACCCGCGACGTGACGATGGGGCGGCTCCCCGTCGCGTCGGTCGTCACCGAGGTGGTCCAGGCGAACCCGTCGGACGCGGATCGCGACCTCGTGGCCATGCTGCTCGCCCGGACGACGCCCTCGCGGCTGCTGTCCGGCGTGCTCGACTCGCTGCGCGACAGTGCCGACCCGCTGGCCGTCGTGGCGATGCTCGACCGGGTGGCGGCGTTGCGCGACAGCCACTTGGCGCCGGCCCAATCAGCCGGCCTGGCGCCCGCTCCCGGCGCACGCCGGCGCCAACCGACTCAGTGGCGTGGGCCCGGCCACGCCGAGGCGGTACCGCCGCCCACTCCGTCCGAACAGCCGCCAGGCGGAGTCCTTCGACCCGCATACCCCCGCATCGACATCGACGCCCATCGCGACGTCCGACCTGAGGTCGTCGTTCTGGACGAGCCGTTCGACGTCGTGGTGGGGCTGGGCAAGTTCCAGGACACGGGCATCAGCCAGACCGGCGCGATGAAGTTCATGGCCGGCGCCACGACGGACCTGGAGCTGATCCTCGTCTATGACCCCAATTCCCTTGCAGCGCAAGGCGAGACGCGGCTCGTCCTCCACGTGAGCGACGCCAATCCATACCCCACCGCAACGGTGTCCTTTGTGGCCCTCTACCAGCCGGACCTCCCCAGCGAACGCCGCATCGGCGTGCACTACATCGTCGACGGCCAGGTGGTCGGCATCGCCTGGCGCACGCTCGTCGCCGTCCCCTACGCCAAAGACGTCCCAAACGCCGCTACGCCACGGGCCGGCGCCGACACGCTCATGGACCTCCAGCCGCTGCTCGGGGCCGACCTGCCCGACCTCATCCTCTCCATCTCGGCGTCGGACGGCGCGGCGACCGGCGAGTTCGTCTGGACGGTGTATGCGAGTGCGTCCGACGTCACCGTGCCCGACGCGCCGCGGGTGTCGAAGCTGACGTCGGACCTGCAGGGCTTTGTCACCGACATGCGACAGACCGTCTCGATGTCCCAGGGACCGTACGCCGACTACCTGTCGCTCGCCGGCAAGGCCAAGCTGATCGGGCGGGCGATGCCGGACGGGGTCCGCACCGTGATCCGCTCGGTCGTCGAGGACCCCGACCGGAAGACGGCGGCCACCATCCTGCTGCTCACCGAAGAGGTCACCCTGCCGTGGGAGCTCGCGGTCCTCGAGCCCCCGCTGGATACCCGCTGGGGCGGGATCTCCCCGTTCCTCGGAGCGCACGCCGCGATCTCACGCTGGCCCCTGAGCAACGCCCGTCCCCGGCCCACGCCGAGGTCCGCCGTGGCGGTGAAGCGAGCCGCCGTCCTGACCGCCAACTACACAGGCGTCATGGGGTGGGGCGAGCTCAAGGACGCGCAGGAGGAGGCGGACTTCGTCCGGACGCTGTTCACCTCGGTGGTCCCGGTCAACCCGTCACTGCGTGACGTCGTGAACCTCTTCAGCGGCAACCCGCCGGCCGACGTCCTGCACGTCGCGCTGCATGGCCAGTTCGACTCCCAGGGCGACCAGGGCGGGCTGGTCCTGCTGGCAACCGACGCCGCTGGCAACCTCACGACACGCTCGCAGTTCCTCACGCCGGCCCAGGTGCTCACCGGCAGCCTCGACGACGGGCCCTTCGTGTTCCTCAATGCCTGCCAGGTCGGCGCCGACAAGCGCGTGCTAGCCGACAACGG
Organism: Actinomycetota bacterium; assembly: GCA_046733835.1. Classification (GTDB taxonomy): domain Bacteria; phylum Actinomycetota; class Actinomycetes; order Actinomycetales; family Dermatophilaceae; genus Lapillicoccus. The sequence goes on along the minus strand of JBKPQA010000250.1, from coordinate 4,239 downwards.
AGGGTTCGCCTCGACACTGCTCCAGATCGGGGCGACCGCGGTCGTCGCTCCGCTGTGGAACGTCAACGACGTCACCGCCGCCGACTTCGCCCGGGACTTCTACGCGGCGACGTGGACCGCAACCGGCGACGGAGGACCGGCACCGGTGTCCGCCGCCGAGGCGGTCCGGTCGCTGAGGGCCCGGTACACCCAACCCGCCGCGGAGGCCGAGACGCCGGGCGTCGACGCCACCCTCATCGCGTTCCAGGTCTTCGGCCACCCTCGTCTCCGGCTCGACCGCGGTTGAGCGTCCGACGGACCGCCATGGCCGGCCACCGATCCAGGTTGCTGAACTTCGACCTCACCATCGACTGGGAGGGCGAGGGCGCCTGTCGCGCCGAGGTCACGACCGCGCCCCGCGGCGCCGGGGCCTCGGCGAGGTTCCGTCTTCCGGTCCAGGCGGGTCCCGGAGCGTCCGACAGCCCCGAGGCGATGGGCGCCCGGCTCTTCGACACGATCTTCACGGGTGAGGTCGGAAACGCCTGGCGGGCCTCGCTCGGGGTAGTCGAGCATCCCGGCGACTGGATCCGCCTGCGCATCAGCGCGCCGACGACGGCGGGGGTTTCGTGGGAGCGACTTTACGACCGCAGCGCCGGCCGCTATCTCGTCCAGACAGGTCACGTCATCGTCGCGCGATTCGTCGACACGGAACCTGCCGGTCCGCTCAACGTTGACGGCCCGCTTCGGGTTCTCGTCGTGCTTCCACCCGAGTCGCTCGCACCCCAGTCGCCGGACGGCCTCGAGAGGGACGAACGGAGATGGGCGGCGCTGGACGACGCCGTCCGTCGCAGCGCTGGTCCCGGGCAAGTCCTCCTGGATCGCCTTACCGTGCCCACCCGCAGGGCCTTGGTCGACTGGCTGCGCTATCACCAGGTCCATGTTCTGCACGTCGTCCAACACGGCGACGGCGCAGATGGCGGTTCGTTCACCGGCCCTGGCCTCGCGACCCTGGTCCGGGACCATCCGTCCCTGCGCATCGTGGTCTTCGACCGCCGCGGTGCCGGAACGGCCGCAGGGGCCACAACCGAGAGCCAGGCCGCGGAACTGGTCCGGCTCGCATGCCCGGCCGTCGTGGCCATGCCGACCGCGATGTCGGACCCGGCCGCATCGCTCTTCGCCGTGATCTTCTACGAGTCCTTGGCACGCGGGGAGACGGTCGACGTCGCGGTGACGTGGGCCCGCGCTGCGCTCCAGCTCCGCCATCCTGCGGAGCTCACCACCCCGGCACTGTTTCTCGGTCGCCGCGATGCCTTGGTGGTCCATCGTGACGGAACGCTCTCCGATGTCGGCGCCGACAACATGACGAAGTCTGGAGTCACCCCACCACCCGCCGGGTACACGGGCGGCTACCAACAACCGCCACCACCACCGTCCGGCGCCGCACCACCGCCCGGGTACGGCAACCAGACGGCTTCACCACCACCGGCCGGGTCGGTCCATGTGGAGCGGCCTTCGACGTCGTCGAGGTGGCGGAGCGTCCGTGAAACGGTGGGCCGCTGGCTCTCGGGACCGTCGTCGGCGACCGAACCACCGGCCGGACCCGCACCGTCAGATCCGGACCCGGTCCGAACCGCATACCCGCGGATCGACGTCCGACGGGGACGATGGGGCCGTCCTGACGTGGTCGTCATCCATGAGCCGTTCGAGGTGACGGTCGGGCTGGCGCCCTTCCAGGACGTCGACCTCGCCCAAACTGGTGGACTCCAGATCGCTGCCACTCGCCGAACCGAAATCGAGGTGGTCCTCACCTTCGATCCCAGCTCCCTTGCCACGCCCGGGCCGACCCGGCGAACACTCACCCTGACCGATCGCAACCCGTTCCCCAGCGTCACCGTCGTGTTCACCGCGCTCTACCGTCCCGACCTCCCATCGGTTCGGCGTATCGGTGTCCAGTACCTGCGGGACGGCAAGGTCGTCGGCATGGCCTGGCGGCGATTCGTCGTGGTCCTCCTCCCCAGCGCCATAGAGAGTGCGGATCCGCCGCCACACGAACCGAACCCGCTCATGGACCTGGAGCCGCTGCTGGGTGAGGACGTGCCGGACCTGGTCCTGTCCGTCTGCGCCTCGGACGGACCCGCGACCGGCGAGTTCGTCTGGACCGCCTGGGCTGCTGCATCAGACGTCGTCGTGCCCGACGCACCGCGAATCTCGCGTCTGGACAGCGGTCTTCAGCAGTTCGCGGCCGGTATGCGGGACACCGTCGCCTACGCGACGGACCCCTACGCCGCATACTTGTCGCTCGTCGGCAAGGCCACGAAGCTCGGCCGGGCTATCCCGCCGGGCATCGCGTCGGTGGTGCGCCGCGTCGTCGAAGACCAGACCCGGAACGAGGCAGCTGCCGTACTGCTGCTCACGGAGGAGCTCGCCCTGCCCTGGGAGCTCGCAGTGTTCAACCCTCCGCTCGACACCGTGTGGGGCGGCACGTCCCCGTTCCTCGGTTCACACGCCGCGATCTCACGGTGGCCGCTGACGGAGTCTCGAGACCGGCCCACGCCCGGATCCACCGTGACGGTGCGCCGCGCCGCCGTGCTGACCGCCGACTACGCCGGCGTCCAGGGCTGCTCCGAGCTGGAGCATGCAATGGCGGAGGCGGCCCAGGTGGCAACGCTGTTCGCCCCGCCGGCCGTGGCTGTGGCCCCGTCGCTGCGCGACGTCGTCGGGATGTTCCGGGGGGTCCCGCCCGCGGACGTCGTCCACGTGGCGCTGCACGGCCGCTTCGACGCCGTGGGTTCGGACGAGGGTCTCGTCCTCCTCGCCACCGATTCCACCGGTGCGTTGTCGCGGACGCCGCAGCTCCTGACGCCCGACCAGGTGGAGACCGGCCGGCTCGACGGTGGTCCGTTCGTCTTCCTCAACGCTTGCCAGGTGGCGTCGGACAAACGAGTTCTCGCCGACTACGCCGGGTTCGCCTCGACGTTGTTGCGGATCGGCGCGACCGGCGTCGTCGCCCCGTTGTGGAACGTCGACGACGCCGTGGCAGCGGAGTTCGCGGCCGCGTTCTACGCCGCCACCTGGACCGCAAACGGCCGTGACGGCACTCCCGAGCCCACGTCGGTCGCCGAGGCCGTCAGAGCGCTGCGGGCTCGGTACACCGAAGCGGCGGCCGAGACGCATATGCCCGGGGTGACCGCGACCTTGATCGCCTTCCAGGTGTTCGGTCACCCCCGACTCCGCCTTGCCCACGTCTGACTACCTCTCGAAGGAGTGCGATGGCTGAGAACCTCCGACCCGAGGGCATCCCCGTTACCGTCGGCAGCGTCCGGATCTCCACGCCCGGGCTCGTCGGGCGGGTCGAGGTGCACGCGCCGGGAACCGCCGGAATGCGCGGCGCGGAGAGCTCGACGGAGTCCTTCCGCGAGGCACTGGCCGACGCCGGAATGGTCGAGCAGCTGACCGTCGAGATCACCAACCAGCGGGAGCTCGACAGCACCGGCGGCAGCCGAGGTGGCGGCGGCGGCACCGAGATCGTCGTCGAGGTGCCGCCTCCCGGGTCCGGCAACGGCCAGCTGCTCCTGTATGCGGCGGAGGACGGGTCGCTGTCCTGGCACCTCCCCGAGGACGTGCCTCCGGACCAGGTGGTCAGCCGCGGCGGCGACCGGCGGACCTACCGGTTGCCCCGCGAGGTGGTCCTCGCCGACCCGGCGTCGGCCGGCGGGCAGCGAGGGGTCATCGGTGCGGTTGGGTCGAAGCTGTTCAAGGTCCTGGTGTTCCCGCTGATCGACCCGGTGCTCGGCAAGGTCGGCGACTACTTCGCCGCGCGCTGGGAGCAGAAGAACCGTCGGAACCTCGTCCGATGGTTCGATCCGGTTGACTACCAACGCGCAGACGTGGCGCCGTTCGCCGCGCCGGACTGGACCCGGGTCGAGGGCGGGACGGCGCTGCTGTTCATCCACGGCACGACCGCGCAGTCCAACACGGCGTTCGACCAGCTGCCGGCCGCGACGCTCACGGAGCTCGGACGTCGTTACGGAGGAAGGGTTTTCGCACTCGACCACTTCACCATCTCGGTCACGCCGCACGAGAACATTCGGTGGCTTGCCGAGGAGCTCAGCTCCTTAAGCGGGGAGGCGCCATTGACTCTGGACATCGTCAGCCACTCTCGCGGCGGGCTGGTAGGCCGCGTCCTGGCGGAGCGACCGGGTGACGTCGGACTGGACGGGAGGGTGTCGGTCCGCACGCTCGTCATGGTGGGAACGCCGA